>JAUZRH010000200.1 GCA_030950555.1 Mariprofundus sp.
AAGGCTGATTAAAGAGAGTGGAGGGCTTGGGAAAAGCCAGGTTTGTGAGGCAACGCGACCATATCAAGTCGGTGGTGAGGTAGTCTTTTTTGTTGATGGTTTGCGCTTTGACGTAGCCAAACGACTGGTTGATCGCTTAAGTGGTATTGATGCGGCTGTAAGCCTCACACATAACTGGGCTGCCTTGCCTTCAGTGACATCGACCGGCAAAGCAGCGGTGACGCCAATGTTTGAACAGGTTACTGGTCGGCCAACTGATAAAAACTTTCAGCCCAGTTTGAAAGCTGAAAAAAAACCGTTCAGCTCCCATTATTTTAAGAAGTTGATGGCAGAGTCCGGTTGGCAGGTGATTGCCGCTGCGGATGTCGGAGACCCTACTGGTATGGCTTGGGTGGAATGCGGAGACATTGATAAAGAAGGACATGTGAAAGGGATTAAACTCGCTGAACGAATCGATGCGCTATTGGGTGAAATTATTGAGCGGATTGAAGAGTTGCTGGCTGCTGGCTGGAAGCGTATTCGAGTTGTTACCGATCATGGTTGGTTGTTGGTTCCAGGCGGGTTACCAAAATCACATCTTCCAAAAACTGCAACTGAATCTCGTTGGGGCCGCTGCGCTGAACTGAAGCAGGGTATTAAAGTGGATGAACTGACTTTGGGTTGGTATTGGGACCAGCAAGTCCCTGTGGCTTATGCACCTGGTATCGCCAGCTTTGTTGCTGGAAAGGAATATGACCATGGCGGTATTAGTCTCCAAGAGTGTGTAACGCCAGTCATTACCATAAAATCGAATAGGGATATGTCAATAAAAAGCTCAGGATCGATCGATAGTATGAGTTGGCGTAGACTGACGTGTAAAATTGAAGTCACAACCGATGCAGATAATACGATGGCTGATTTGCGTCAAAACGCAGCAGATGCCGATAGTAGCCTGGTGCGAACGAAGGTCGTAAAAAATGGTAAGTGTACGTTGATGGTAGAGGATGATGGTTGTGAAGGGATGCCCGCTATTGTCGTGCTGCTTGATGAAGCTGGCAACTTGCTATCGATGAAACCAACCATTGTGGGTGGAGAGAGCTAATGGAACTTGATTTACTTGATCAGAAGGCGGCTCAGAGCTTTGAGGGTTATGTGGTCAGAAAAGACCTGGTGCGAACATTTAGTCGCCAATTTCCAGTGCCCACCTATGTGGTTGAATTCTTGTTAGGTCGTTACTGCGCAACTACCGATGAGAGTGAGATTGAAGAAGGCATAGAGATTGTTCAGCGACAGCTCTCCTCGCGCACGGTGAAGGCCGGTGAAGAAGAGCTATGTAAGGCCAAGGCCTATCGGGATGGCACAGTAAAAATTATTGATTTGGTCAGTGCTCGTTTCAGCGTTAAAGATAAAGGCTTCTTGGTGACGCTGCCAAGTTTACAGCTTACGGATGTGCGAATTGAGGATGACGTTGTCCATAGTAATGACCGACTGCTGACGGGCGGCTTCTATGCAGAAGTAACCATGGAATATGATGGCGCGATTGCAGAAGAGCGTGGCGGCCACCCGTTTGGTGTGCAGGCCCTGCGCCCTATTCAACTATCACAACGCGATGTGCTGGATACGATGTCTTCGGCCAGGAAGGATTTTTCTACGGCAGAGTGGAAAGACCTGTTGTTGCGCTCGATAGGGTTAGAGCCAGATCAGTTGAATGATGAAGCCAAAGATGCGTTTTTATTGCGTATGATTCCGTTCGTGGAGCGCAACTACAATATGGTTGAGCTGGGACCAAGAGGGACAGGTAAAAGTCATCTGTTCCAACAGGTATCTCCCTATGCGCATCTGATTTCTGGTGGTAAAGCGACCGTGGCTCGCATGTTTGTGAATAACCAATCGAATCAGCGTGGCCTGGTTTGTCAGTATGACGTAGTCTGTTTTGATGAGGTGAGCGGTATATCGTTCGACTCAAAAGATGGCGTGAATATCATGAAGGGCTATATGGAATCTGGAGAGTTCAGCCGGGGTAAGGAGAGCATTCGGGCTGATGGGTCATTGGTTTTCGTCGGAAATTTTGATGTAGATGTTGCACATCAGCAACGTGTAAGCCACCTGTTCGGGCCATTGCCGCCGGAGATGCGTGATGACACGGCGTGGATGGATCGTATTCATTGCTACCTGCCCGGCTGGGATATTCCAAAAATGAATAATACCCTTACCACCGATCACTTTGGCCTGGTCAGTGATTTTCTCTCCGAGTGTTTGAGTCGTTTGAGAACACAAAGCCGTATTTCCTCGCTGCAAGGGCATGTGCATTTTGGTGGGGCCCTTAGTGGCCGGGATACCAATGCCGTGAACAAGACCGTATCCGGCCTATTGAAATTGATTTGTCCAGATCGAAATGCAGCCGTTGCAGAAGAGGATTTGGAGTGGGCTGTCCGATTAGCATTGCAGGTGCGCCGCAGGGTGAAGGAGCAGCAGAAACGAATTGGCTCTGCTGAGTTCCGAAATACCCATTTCAGCTACTTCATCGGTGATGATGGTGTGGAGAAGTTTGTCGCTACGCCGGAGCTACAATCGGACAATGCGATTGGCTCTGATCCGCTGGAGCCGGGGCAGGTATGGGCTATCAGTGAAGGTTCCGCCGACATGGATGACCATGCTGGCTTATACAGGATAGAGATTAATGATGGGCCAGGTTCGGGTGTAAAGATTCTGAATAATCCTGTTCCGCCTGCTTTCAGAGAATCTATTCGCTATGCAGAACAGAACCTCTATTCCCATGCTCAGCAACTGGTGGGAGACCGTGACCCAAGAGGACATGAATTTACCGTCCAACTAAGGGCCTTTGATGCCTCTAAACGAGGAGCAAAGCTTGGCGTCGCATGCCTAATTTCTATGTGTGGCTCTTTGCTTAAAAAATCTGTTCGTGGAGGCTTGATTGTTATTGGTGAGGTCAACTTGGGTGGTTCAATAGAACCCATCTTTAGTGCAGTGAATGTTGTTGAGCTAGCAATTGAGAAAGGGGCGCAGGCCGTACTGATTCCCGTAGCAAGCCGCAGGCAGCTTTTTGATCTATCCGATGATATGGCCACTAAGATTGATATTCAGTTTTACTCCGATGCTAAGGATGCTTTGCTGAAAGCGTTAATGGAGTGATATAGGCTGTTCAGCAGCAGAATAATGTTAATTTGTCTTAAAGTTGCCAGGCTTCTTCAACGCTCACGAGAATTGACCCACCATTATTTCGAAGAATTTCTATATCGATATAGAAATTGGTGGCTCTTGTAAATTCCTAGTGGGTAGTCTATTAATAAACTGAAGTTTCACCGTTCTTGAAAATTTTTCCGAGAATTTTTTTGATAGAGCAAAAATCGAAAATCATGCCTAAACATTAGGCATAAAAGTGGCACGAAATTTGCAAAAACCCGAGCGCAATTTTCATGCCAAACATGCCTTTTTTATCTTTTTTTGTCAACTAATTACAAAATAAACACCTTGCTTTTTGGAATGTTTTCCTGTATGGTTCTTAACCGTAAGTTATTGATTTTATGGTCAGAAGGA
>JAUZRH010000201.1 GCA_030950555.1 Mariprofundus sp.
CTATCCTGCGCATAACCTGGATACTTTATTCTTTCCGTGGCCCTAAGTCTCATCGGTGAATCAATCCACGTGCTTAAATGTCAATAAGTCATGCCTGACCCCATCACCATCATTTGTGGACTCTCTCCATCTTATCTTCAAGCGCGCCATGCCCTTCGCCAATCGCTTTCACTGAATGTTTCATATCTTCTAGTAATACCTCAATTTATTGATAAAGCTCGGTTAATATAGGGGCATATTGCTCAAATACTTTGCGCCGCTTTATTTTCAGTGTTGGGGTAAGGAGGCCATTTTCCATTGTGAATGGCATCGATAAAATATGAATGCGGCGAATCTGTTCAAATGTATTGAGTCCTTTGAGCTGGGAATTAATTAATTGGTGGAGATGCTTGCGCAGCAGCTTTGAAGCACAAAGTTGCTGCCAATCCGACTCCGGTAGCCCTAAGGCTTGTCCCCATTTTCTGCATGCCGCTTCATTGGCTACAATAAAGGCCACTAGATGGGGTTTGTTATCACCAAAGATGACGACTTGTTCCACTTCTGTAAGTCTGAGTACTTGTTGTTCGACCTTTTGCGGGGAGATATTTTCGCCCCCTGAGTTAATGATAATCTCTTTTTTACGGTCAGTAATGCGCAAATAACCATCGCTATCAAGGGTGCCGATATCACCGGTATGTAGCCAGCCATCACGTAGGGTCTCTTTAGACTCGCGTTGTTTCTTCCAATAGCCGGGCATAATATTCGAGCCTCGGGCAAGAATCTCTCCATCATCACTGATACGCAGTTCGACTCCTTTGCCAGCGATACCGACGCTACCCAGTCGACGATCATGCATGGGATTGACCGAGAGCAGAGGTGCTGACTCGCTGAGGCCATAGCCTTCGATGATAGGCAGTCCAAGTGACTCGAAAAATTGTGCCACTTCAATATTAAGTGGAGCACCACCACAGATGAAGGCGCGTACTCTGCCACCAAAACGTTGGCGTATTTTTTCACCAATCATGTGGTCAAGTAATTGGTGGAATATGCGTTGCAGAAATGTCATTTTGTCTTTGGCTGCTAGCTTGAGATAGTGCTGGAATAGCTTCTGTTTGACAGGGGATTGCCTAGCAACTTCGCCTAAGATGCGGCTACGTATCAGTTCAAGCATGCGTGGCACTGTCACCATCAGGGTAGGTTTGGCTTCTGCCATGTTTTTGGCAACGGTGTCAGGTCGCTCAGCAAATGCGACAGATAAACCGAATGAATAACAGAGGAAATGGCTGCCGGTGCGCTCTAGTGCATGGGCCAAGGGTAGAAAGGAGAGCATGCGGTCACCAGTCGTTCCTGATGAAAGTGCAAATATGGACGGCACCGACTCAAGATTGGTCAGGATATTACCATGTGTAAGCATCACCCCTTTGGGTTTGTCTGTGGTACCAGAAGTGTAGACCAGCGTTGCCAGGGTATCTCTATGCAGTTGACCAAGGCGGTGATCTAGAGCGACTTGATCGAGTTCACATGCCTCCAGCGATGCTATGGATGCCACCTGTTTGTGCGTTGAGGGTTCAAGAGCGTAAATCTGCTGAAGGTGAGGGATCTGCTCTAGGCTACCGAAGAGCTTGTTTAATAATTTTGCGCCTGAAACAAATACAATTTTTGCCCCCGAGTCTTTTAGCAGATAATGAATATCTTGCTCTCGAGAGCTGCAATAGAGGGGCACTGTAACCGCGCCAATTGATAAAATGGCATAGTCTATGACCGCCCACTCTGGTATGTTTTCCATTAAAATGGCAATGCGATCGCCAGACCTAACGCCCGCACGAAGCAGGCCTGAGCTAATGTGACGAATGCGGCTGGCCATTTGAGCGTATGTGATGGCAAGATATTGGCCTTGATGATAACACCATTGAGCAGGTTCTAATGCTCTTGTCGTCGCTGTTTTGAACATAACTTCGGGCAGGCTTAAAGCATCATCAATACTGGCTGAATCAACGACCAAAACGATCTCCTCTGTTGAGTTTGGCTAGAAAAAACAGCGCAATGATGCGGATATAATAGGCGGCGTCTACTAGGAGCGATAAATCGTTTAGATAGGGCCTGAAGCGTAAGTACTAACAGTTCGTCCAGATTTCTGCAATAATGCGCCGCCGCTGACATTGGCGGATTATTTATTTTGATCAGGGGCAACAGATATCATGGCAATGAAATATATTACAGATGACTTGCGTATTAGTGGTATGAGTGAAATCGCATCTCCACAAGAACTACATAGTGAATATCCAATCTCTGAAACAGCCGCGCGTTGCACGCATGATACACGCCAGGCGATTCATAATATTTTACATGGTAGCGATGATCGCTTGCTCGTTATTATTGGCCCCTGCTCGATTCATAATCCCGATGCAGCGCTGGAATATGCGCGTAGGATTAAATCCATGCGCCATGAGCTGGGCGAAGAACTGCTGATCGTGATGCGTGTCTATTTTGAAAAGCCACGTACAACTGTGGGCTGGAAGGGTTTGATTAATGATCCTAATCTTGATGAGTCTTTTGAGATTAATAAAGGTATCCGTTTAGCGCGCAAACTACTGCTAGATGTGAATGAGATGGGGGTTCCTGCGGGTTCTGAATTTCTCGACCTGATTACTCCTCAGTATCTCGCCGACTTGGTAAGCTGGGGCGCGATTGGCGCGCGCACGACCGAATCGCAGGGTCATAGGGAGCTTGCAAGTGGACTCTCTTGTCCGGTTGGTTTTAAGAATGGTACCAATGGGGGCTTTCAGATTGCTATTGATGCGATTCGGGCTGCTAGTCATGCCCATGTTTTTCTATCTTTAACAAAGGCTGGTAAATCAGCGATTTTCTCTACTGCGGGTAATGAAGACAGCCACATTATTTTACGTGGCGGTAAAGAACCGAATTATGATGCCAAAAGTGTTGCTGAGGTGGGTTTGGCGCTGGAAGCAGCAGGCTTGAATAACTGTTTGATGGTGGATTGTAGTCATGCCAATAGTAGTAAACAATTTAAACGACAAATCGATGTGGGGCATGATCTGTCGCTACAGATTGCTGCGGGCAATAGTCATATTTCAGGCGTGATGATCGAAAGCCACTTGCATGAAGGGCGTCAGAATATTATTGCTGGTCAGAAACCTGAATTTGGCATCAGTATCACGGATGCTTGTCTTGGTTGGGATGATTCAGAAGCGCTTTTAAAAGAGCTGGCTGCAGCCGTGCATACGCGTCGCGGCTAGATATGTCGGCTTATGCAGGCTCGACACGG
>JAUZRH010000202.1 GCA_030950555.1 Mariprofundus sp.
GAGCGGCGATCGGCGGCCCCACTTTGGCCCAACCCGCGCTGTTGTTTGCTCCATGGAACCACCATGTACCTCATTCCATCTTAAAAATGGACTCAAAGTGGGATTGCCGCTCATCCACCCAGAGTTTTGCAATTGGCTCTACCGTAAGAGCTTAAGCCTCGGGGCGGAACATCAGGCAGGATAGTGGTGGTAGAATAAGGTTCATAGAATAAGGCTTATCCATCCATGGCTTATCTTGTGTTACCACACAACCTGCATTACCCAGGTTGCTACCGCCATAGATTTTTGCATCAGTATTCATGATTTCACTATAGGCACCAGGCAATGGTACACCAAGGCGATAATCACGACGCACTACCGGTGTCAGATTCAATACAACAATGACTATGCCACCATTTTTATCACGGCGCTCAAAACTTAGAACCGACTGTTCAGCATCATTGCAATCAATCCACTCAAAGCCACCACCTTCAAAATCTACCTCATGCAGGGCTGGCTGATCTTTATAGAGATGATTCATGTCGCGCATCATTAACTGCAGCCCTTGATGTGGCATAAAGTTCGTTTGATCCCAAGAGAGTTCCTTATCAAAATCCCACTCAGGCCACTGACCGAATTCCATACCATTAAACTGCAGTTTTTTACCAGGGTGTGCGTACATAAAGCCATAAAGCAGGCGCAGGTTGGCAAATTTCTGCCAATCATCACCCGGCATTTTCTGTGGCATTGAACCTTTACCATGCACCACCTCATCATGCGAGAATGGTAGTATGAAATTCTCTGTAAAAGCGTATACCATGGAGAAAGTTAACTCATGGTGATGATAAGAGCGATGAACCGGCTCATTTTCAAAGTAGGAGAGGGTATCATTCATCCAACCCATATTCCATTTCATTGTAAAGCCAAGGCCACCTAAATAGGTAGGGCGCGATACCATCGGCCAAGAGGTCGACTCTTCAGCCATGGTCACCGCACCAGGGAAGCGTTCATGCACCAAGCAATTGAACTGCTTGATAAACTCCACCGCTTCAAGATTCTCGCGTCCGCCAAATTTATTAGGCGTCCACTCACCCTCTTCACGAGAGTAATCAAGATAGAGCATCGATGCCACAGCATCCACACGCAAACCATCCAAATGATATTCATCCAGCCAGAATAGCGCTGAAGCAATCAGGAAATTGCGCACTTCATTGCGACCAAAGTTAAAGATATAGGTTCCCCAATCTTTATGCTCACCCAATCGAGGATCTTCATGCTCATAAAGCGGTGTTCCATCGAAACGCGCCAAACCATGAGCATCTTTTGGGAAATGGGCAGGCACCCAGTCAAGAAACACACCAATGCCGGACTGATGACAGTAATCTATAAAATAACGAAACTCATCCGGACTGCCAAAGCGACTGGTCGGTGCAAAATAACCAACCGTCTGATAACCCCATGAACCATCAAAAGGGTGCTCGGTGACAGGCATCAGTTCAAGATGCGTATAACCCATCCAGAGACAATATTTCACCAGCTCATGGGCCAATTCGCGGTAATTTAAGTATTCTGAGGTATCACCCTCCGGCCGACGCCAAGAACCCAGATGCACCTCATAGATGCTCATCGGTTTATCTGCCGCTTGATGAACCGCCCTATTATCGACCCATGCCGCATCTGACCATGTGTAAGCTTTGCAGTTATGCACCACACTCGCCGTAGCCGGACGTAACTCCATCTGTTGCGCATAAGGATCGGTCTTTTCAAATACCTCACCTTGCTGAGAACGCAGTTCAAACTTGTAGGTTTCCTCTTCACATAGACCCGGAATAAATATTTCCCAAACACCCGATGAGCCACGAACCCGCATCTGATGCTCACGCCCATCCCAGTGGTTAAAATTACCCACCACCGATACGCGCGAAGCCGATGGTGCCCATACAGCAAAGCCAACACCTGAAACACCTTCATATTCACGTACATGGGCACCCATAATACGGTACTTTTCAAAATGGTTACCTTCACCAATCAGGTGTAGATCCATCTCTCCAAGCGTCGGAGCAAAACGATAAACGTCCTCCTCCTCCCATTTATCGCCTTCTTTGTTTTCAATCCGAAAACGATAGTCACCTGCATCACTGTCTCTGGCTATGGTAAAAAAATCCGTGCCTAGCACGCGTTTCATTGCCACCGCTCTGCCACTCTGAGGTAGCAACCACATCTTTTCTGCCCGTGGTTTAAAGGCACGTATAATCACACCAGTAGCTGATGTATGACGTCCTAAAAAGGCAAACGGATCATGACTGCGTGCTTCCAGAACAGCCCATGCTTCATTGCTTATTTTTATATTGTTTTTCATATAAGGCCTCTCGTTGGGCTAGATAATTGACGTACTATCATAATAAACTCAGGTAATTACAGTAGGTGCGTTGCGACCCGTGCGCTCACACAAACCAGAAATTGCCATGGCCGCGCGAATCATCTCGGCCAAGGCATCTTGCGCATCCAGACCATGTTGACTGGCGTCAGCTTCATACGATTCCAGGTAGAGACGAATGGTCGCGCCACTTGTACCTGTACCTGAAAGTCTAAAGATGATGCGTGAGCCATCGGCGAATAAAATGCGTACACCCTGATTACAACTCACACTACCATCGACCGGATCTGTATAGGAAAAATCATCGCACGAAGCAACTTTCCGCCCACCCAGCTCCTTACCAGGCAGTGAGCCAAACTGATCACGCACCTGTTGTAGTACAGCAATAGCCGCCCCACTATCAACACCTTCATAATCATGACGTGAATAGTAGTTGCGCCCGAAAGCCTGCCAATGCGCCTTCAGAATATCGGCCACCGACTCTTTACGCACGGCCAATATATTCAACCAGAACAGTACCGCCCACAAACCATCCTTTTCGCGCACATGATTCGAACCTGTACCAAACGACTCTTCACCACACAGCGTCACCTTGCCGGCATCCATTAAATTACCAAAAAATTTCCAGCCCGTTGGTGTTTCGTAACAGTCCAATCCCAAGGAATCGGCCACCCGATCCACCGCAGCCGAAGTAGGCATCGAGCGCGCCACACCTGCGATACCCCCAGCATAGCCCGGAACTAGCGTAGCATTGGCCGCCATCACAGCAAGAGAATCACTTGGGGTTACAAAAAAATGATCACCAAGAATCATATTACGATCGCCATCACCATCGGAGGCAGCCCCAAATGCAGGAGCATTATCGCCATACATTATATCTACTAACTCATGGGCATAGGTCAAGTTAGGATCGGGATGACCACCACCAAAATCTTCTTTGGGTTCACCATTGATCACCGTTCCAGCTGGTGCTGCTAACAGCCCCTCCAGAATTGTTTTTGCATAGGGACCCGTCACAGCATGCATAGCATCAAACTTCATACTAAAACCAGATGCCAACAGCGTCCGTATGGCCTTAAAGTCAAATAAAGATTCCATCAGATCGGCATAATCTTCAACAGGATCAATCACTTCCACCTGCATGCCGGCCATAACAAACAGCCCCTGTTGATCTAAGTCGATATCATCACAATCAGCCTGTTGATAATGCGCGATATCCAGCGTACGCGCATAAATCGCTTCCGTTACATTTTCAGGTGCAGGACCACCGCTGCCTATATTATATTTAATACCAAAATCTTCATCAGGCCCTGCTGGATTATGACTGGCCGAAAGAATCAGGCCGCCATAAGCATGGTGTTTGCGAATCACACACGACGCTGCAGGTGTTGAAAGAATACCACCCTGACCAACCAACACCTTAGCAAAACCAGCGGCAGCAGCCATTTTCAGTATAATTTGAATAGCCTCTCGATTATAAAAGCGACCATCACCACCCACAACAAGTGTTTGATCGTTAAAATCACCAATCGAATCAAATACGGCTTGTACGAAATTCGCAAGATAGTGTTGTTGCTGAAACACTTTTACTTTTTTTCGCAAACCAGACGTACCTGGCCGTTGGCCTTCAAAAGGCTTAGTTGAAACGGTTTGAACATGTAGCATAATTATCCTCCACCCTTGTCAGGGGAAATGCTAGCACAAACTCAAAATGAAATCACTATATGGTAATCCACCGCTTTTGCTGCTAGCATGCGATCACGAAAAAGACATCATGGGAAGGGAGATAAACATGGCACCGCAAGCTGAAGATAATATGGGCCCACAAATGGAACGAAACATCAGTAAACTCACTGCCAGTTCGATAGCCTTGGTTTTAGCCGGTGGACGCGGCTCACGACTGAAAGATCTTACTAACTGGCGCGCCAAACCAGCCGTACCGTTTGGCGGAAAATTTCGCATTATTGATTTCCCGATGTCCAATTGCATCAACTCTGGCATTCGGCGCATTTCCGTTATCACACAATACAAGTCTCACTCGCTGCAGCGCCATCTACAACGCGGCTGGAGCTTCATGTCTGGTCAGTTTGGAGAATTTGTTGAAGTACTCCCGGCTCAGCAGCGTAAAGGTGAAGGGTGGTATATCGGCACAGCCGATGCAGTATATCAGAACTTAGATATTATCCGCCATTATCAGCCTGAATATGTCGTCATTCTCGCTGGTGACCATATTTATAAAATGGATTATGGTAAAATGATTGCGGCTCACGTCGCTGCAGGAGCCGATATCACTGTTGGCTGCATCCCCGTTCCCTTGGAAGAGGCAAAAGCTTTTGGCGTCATGGCGATTAATGATGAGTCGCGCATTGTTGAATTTGCCGAAAAACCCGACAGCCCCAAACCCATGCCGGGCGATCCGACACAATCACTAGCGTCTATGGGGATCTATGTATTCTCCACCCAATACCTTCGTGATCGCTTAGTTGCCGATGCTGCTGATGAAACGTCCACACATGATTTTGGCCACGATCTTATTCCACATGCTATTGAACATGCCAACGCCTTCGCCTTCCCATTCATGGCTGGCAACACCAGTGCTTCTGGTTATTGGCGCGATGTCGGAACGATTGATGCTTATTGGGAAGCCAACATCAACCTATGCGATATTGCACCCGAGTTAAACCTATACGATAGCAACTGGCCTATCTGGACCAATCAAGAGCAACTACCACCAGCCAAATTCGCCTTTGATGATGACGAACGCCGTGGCCATGCTATAGATTCCTTGATATCTGGTGGCTGCTTAGTCACCGGTTCAACTATTCGCCATTCACTGCTATTTTCCAGCGTGCGCGTCCACTCCTACTCTTTAGTAGAGGACTCTGTCATCTTACCCGATGTAGAAATTAACGAGCACTGCCGCATCAAACGCTGCGTGATCGACAAAGGCACTATCATACCTGAAGGCACCATCATTGGTGAAGACCCCATTGAAGATGCTAAACGATTCCATGTTTCGGAAGGCGGCATCGTACTTGTCACCTCGGAGATGATGGGGCAAAATATCCACAACGTTTAAGGCTTGGCCGCAGTCGCACCACGGTAACACCGGCGCGACTGCGGCACCATCCCAACACACTTACTTAAAACAACCTATTCGCTTATCTGCGACAACAACACACCACTTTTTTCGACGTCAAGGCCGACGTTCTAAACGTGTGACACTACGATGATAACCATGGAGATATGATGAGTCGCCCACTATCTGTAATTTTTTATTGGCATATGCACCAACCCTTTTACCGTGACGCAGAGTCAGGCAACTACCGCCTGCCTTGGGTCTATCTGCATGCCATCAAAGACTACACCGATATGGCTGAGATTATTGCACAGGTGCCAGGTGCTCGCGCCGTCATTAACTATGTACCATCACTGACCGCACAGATTGAAGATTATGCTAAACACCTGAGCTCTTTTCTTGCCGGCAAACAGAGTGAAATCAATGACCCACTACTTGCCGCTCTGGCTGATAGCAAAGGTCTTTACGACAAACAGACACGTGATTATCTGCTAGAATCTTGCTTTCGCCTGAATCATGAGCGCAACCTACACCGTTATCCAGCATTCTCGCTATTATGGAATATGGCTGAACATGCAAAACATCATCAGGCTATTGATTACCTTGGCACCTGCTATTTTACTGATTTAGTCACTTGGTATCATCTGGCATGGCTGGGCGAAACAGTACGTCAGCGCAATTTTGTGGCCCGCCGCCTTATTGAAAAGGGCAACAACTTCACCCATCAAGATAGACTGGAACTACTAACGCTTATTTCACAGCTACTCACTGAAATTCCAGCCACCCATCGCAAACTGGTTGCAGAGGGCAAAATTGAGCTAACGACCACACCGTATGCTCACCCCATCATCCCTCTTATGTTAGACTTTAATACAGCCCATGAAACCGTGGCAGATGCACTGCTACCAAATGAACCCTATCCGGATGGACTCAAACAGGCTCAAACGCATATTGATATGGCTCTAAGTCATCATCAGCGCATCTTTGGTGAAACACCTGCTGGCTGCTGGCCAGCTGAGGGGGCCGTTTCCGACGCCACACTAGCACTATTAGGCAAAGCCAATTTCAAGTGGTGCGCTACCGGTGAAGCCGTGCTCCATCACTCTCTCAAATATAATGTGCGGGAACAACAGGGCAATCGAGACCTTTATCACCCATGGCTAGTAGGCCAGGGTAAAGAGGAAATATCTTGTTTCTTCCGTGATGACCGCCTCTCCGATCTAATCGGTTTTGAATACTCTCGCTGGAATACCGATGATGCCATCAACAACTTCATGCACGAATTAGCAGGCATCCATCACCGCACGCAGGGCATGGAAGCACCGGTAGTCACCATTATTATGGATGGCGAAAACGCCTGGGAGCACTTCCACGAAAACGGACTCCCCTTCCTAACCAAGCTCTATCAATCAATTTCAGAAAACAGTGACTACGCACTAACCACATGCAGTGACTATCTAAAAAACAGCCCTGCCAATGAAAAACTGGATCACCTTGTCTCTGGCTCTTGGGTCTATGGCAACTTATCTACCTGGATCGGCGACAAGTCTAAAACACGTGCTTGGGAGCTATTAATCGAGGCCAAACATGTCTACGACAAAAAGATAAGCACCCTTAGTCCGAAACAGAAAAAAGCAGCCCAAGAGCAGCTACGCATCTGTGAAGGCTCTGACTGGTGCTGGTGGTTTGGCGACTATAATCCCGGCGCTGCGGTGCGCGATTTTGACGACCTTTATCGGCGCCACTTAGGAAAATTACACCAGCTCCTTGGTTGCGACATCCCAGCCTCACTAAGCCACTCCATCTCCAGCGGCGGTGGTGATGCTGAAGGTGGTGGCACCATGCGACGCGGCGGCGCTGACAACTAAAACCAAGCTTATTCTCTTCTTTTTAAGAATGGTGAAACATTGCTTGTTAAAACAATTATCCGCGACAATCTATCCCATCAACTAAAACACAAGGATTCATTATGTTCTCATGGATTGACCGTCGAAAATCGGCGGTTTTACTGCACCTCACATCACTACCAGGCCCTTTTCATAAAGGTGTATTGGGCGAAGAAGCAATTGCCTTTATTGACACTATCGCTACTGCAGGCTTTAGTGTTTGGCAATTTTTACCACTAGGGCCAACACACGGCC
Source organism: Mariprofundus sp. (assembly GCA_030950555.1). Lineage (GTDB taxonomy): Bacteria > Pseudomonadota > Zetaproteobacteria > Mariprofundales > Mariprofundaceae > Mariprofundus. Next base: position 7,577 of record JAUZRH010000202.1, read on the forward strand.
ATGGTTCACCCTATGAATCACTCTCCTCTTTTGCTGGCAACCCCGAACTACTTGATCTGCGCGACTTTGTTCAGAAAGGTTATCTGGATAGCTGCGATCTAGACAGTGAACTGAACGCTGAGCGCCACGCCCAATTACGCAAAAAAGCCTCTGTAAATTTCTGGAAACAGCTTTCATCAACGCCTTCACTACAGCAAGCCGTACAAAACTTTGAAGCACACCATAGTAGCTGGTTGGATGATTACACGCTATTTTCCACACTCAAGGAAACGCTATCGAACCGTGCCTGGTGGCAGTGGCCAAAGCCGCTTCGCATGCATGATGGCGAAGCATTAAAGATCACGCGAAACTGCAATATGGAGCATATTCAACAAGCTATTTTTGAACAGTTTATGTTTGAATCGCAATGGTTTGCCCTGAAGAAACACGCCACCTCTCGCGGCATTGACCTATTTGGTGATCTGCCCATCTATGTCGCGCATGATTCTGCCGACGTATGGTCAGCACAGAGTAACTTTACCATCGCTGCAAATGGCCTCTGTGAAGAGGTAGCAGGCGTACCACCAGACTATTTTTCATCCACCGGTCAACGCTGGGGCAACCCGCTCTACCGCTGGGATGTAATGGCAAGTGATCATTTTTCCTGGTGGGTCAAGCGTGTCAGACATCAAATGGAGCGCATGGATATATTGCGTATTGATCACTTTCGTGGATTAGAAGCCTACTGGGCTATCCCTGGCGAAAGTAATGATGGCATTATCGGAGAGTGGCGCAAAGCCCCTGGCAGGGCCCTCTTAGAAACACTACAGCAAGAGCTGGGAGCATTACCACTGGTGGCTGAAGACCTCGGCATCATCACCGATGAAGTCACATCACTGCGAAAAGACTTTGCTCTACCCGGCATGAAAATACTCCAATTTGCTTTTGGGGGCGATCAGCATAACCCGTATCTTCCATGTAATCATGAATCAGACAGTGTCGCCTATACCGGTACGCATGATAATGACACCACCGTTGGCTGGTTCAATCATGCCGAGGAACATGTGCAAAACCATGTGCTTGCGGTTCTAAATTCTCAAGCGAGTGATATTCCTTGGAATATGATTGAAGCAGCACTGGCCTCACCTGCCATGCTATCGGTAATACCGATGCAAGACCTACTGGAACTCGGCAGTGAAGCTAAATTCAATACTCCCGGTACGCTCAAAAATAACTGGTGTTGGCGCATGCAGAGCGTGCCAGAACCACAGGCCAGCTGTTGGAAAAAGGCTCGCGCCCTCAATGAACAGCATGGAAGAACCCCACCCAAGCCATAACATTTAGGCATCGTAAATTTTACGATGTCTTAGTGACTTGAGTCATATTATCGCACTCATAACCAGCCATAGTTGCTGTTATGAGTGCGTTATCTATATCCCCCCTGCTGCTTCTAATCATTATGGCTATCACAGCCTGCACGCCACTTACGAGAGTCAACGTTCAGATTGAAAAGGCACCCAGCAAAATCATCACAAAGCCACCGCTTGTTATAGTCACACACAAAAAGCTAAATCCGATGTTAGCCGGCCTGACTACACGCGAGATAAGATCGCTAAAAGCTGAAGTCTTTAAATTTTATGGGACATCATGGAAACAGATTGCCAAACGCTCTCGTTATGTACGCCAACCACTGATTAAAATGTTAGATCAACTTGGTGCCCCACTGGCCCTACAGGTCATTCCTGTTGTTGAATCCAGCTATAATGCTTATGCCGAATCTAGAGCTGGAGCTACAGGCTTATGGCAGATCATGCCGACAACAGCCAAAGAACTCGGCATCAACAGCAACAAGCTGCTAGATGGTCGACGGGATATTCAGCAGAGTACAAAAGGCGCCGCTATATTTCTCCTCCGACAGAGGAAAAAATTTGGCAATTGGCCATTAGCCTTCGCTGCTTACCATCTTGGTCCAACCGGTGTGCAGCGGCGAATAAACCGTAGACCCTGGGCACCTAAGGATGGCCTACGCAGACTACCACTACCACCGATCACCAAGCGTTATATTCGTCATATCCTCGGGCTGATTGCCCTACAGGAGGCAGGCAAACTTCGCTTCCCAAAACCTTATCCATCGACCACCATCAAGATTCATTCGCCCATCGACTTACAGCGACTGCACCTCAGCGCCGCTCTACCTAAAAATCAGATTTTCTTATTCAACCCTAAACTGGCCCGCATGCACTACTACAAACAACGGCCAACAACTTTTACGCTGCGCATCTCTCAGATTCGCCTTAAAAGCGTCCAACACATCATTTCCAGCAAAGCTTCAAAGAAATTAACCATACGTCTATTACAAGGTGAATCGCTAAAGGATATTAGCAAACGCTATCACGTCTCTACGTTAATGCTTCGCCGAAACAATCCTCAATTAGCCGCTGGCATAAAACGGGATATGCGCATTCAGATCCCAGGAAAAAATTTAAAGCGCGCCATCATTGCTGACAACCCCCTGCTGCAGTAAGGCTCCCCTTTTAAGACAGGACATCTGCAATGATAAAAATTACGAGATGCTTTCGGTTATAGTATTTTTTATTCAACAAGCTGTTTGACCTCAATCCTCATGGTCTCCCGACCTAAGGGCCGCGGAAAGAATAA
>JAUZRH010000203.1 GCA_030950555.1 Mariprofundus sp.
CTGTGTGGATACTACCAACTGCGATAGTGAGAAGTTTGTTGCCGCAGTGAATGCTGCAAGCCTTTGCGGATTTATCGATTGGCGGATGCCAGATCGTGAGGATCTGCGCACGATTGTGGATTACGGGGGCGGCACACCTTCGATCGATACAGGTTATTTTCCTAACACATCCGCAGTGGATTTTTGGTCTTCAGCCAGTGATGCATCAAATTCCGGGCAGGTTTGGGCCATTATGTTCGGTGCTTCCGGTTTGGATATCTTTAAGGCTAAGGCGACAGCGCAACATCTTCGTTTAGTGAGGGGGAGTCGCAAATGATAGAAGAAAAAAATTATTTCGCTTGTCTGTTGATGAACAGAATAATGATGGTGCCTTTGTTGACCGTCTTTATGTTTATTCTCTTTTTCGGGATGCAGAGTGTTTTGGCTGCTCAGATTTGTAACTCTTTAATTTCCACAAGTTCACCAATATTTATTGATCATGCGGACGGGACGGTGACTGATACCATGTCCGGGCTACGCTGGAAGCGCTGTGCCGAGGGACAAACATGGAGTACTGGTAGTTGCACAGGTGCTGCGACGACCTACAGCTGGCAGGGAGCATTGAATCAGGCGAAAAGCCTGAATGTCGGTGGCGGATTTGCAGCTCGGACCAACTGGCGAGTGCCGAACATCAAGGAGCTTTCTTCGCTTATTGAGGTTCAGTGCTATAACCCGGCCATAAATACGACAATTTTTCCATCCTTGCCGGTGACTGCTTCTACCCAGTTCTGGTCGGCTTCGCCTGTGGTTACCAATTCGGCTACGGCATGGTCGCTTAATTATTACACGGGCTCAAATAATAACAGCTCCAGTGTTGCCTTGAATTTTTATCTGCTGTTGGTGAGTGGCGGGCTATAGATGATTATTTGGTGCTGCTGGCAGGTAGTTGAGTAGATAGCTGGAATCTCAGAGATTTGCGTTTTTATAATGGATAGGCTACAATACGATGGAATGATTTTTTTAGTGATTGGTCGGCTTCTTCTAGTGCACCAGCAGAGTCGCTAACCATTATTTAGAGGACTATTTAGCCTAGTTGATAATGGATGGTTTGAATAGCAAGGAATTTTTTATGATAAAACACGTTTATTTTCTGCTATTGATTTTAACGGCACTGCTGTCTGGCTGTGGTCAAGGTGGGGGCGATGCAACGGGCAGTGTCGCATCCAGTAATGTTTCAGTAGCTGGTACAACGGCTGTTACAATTTCGATAAATTCTATTGGTTCAACGGTTGCAGGTGGCGCTCTGGCACCGGGGGCTGTTCAATCGGCCTCTGTCGAGGCGTTTGATGCCAATGGCATCAGTATTGCCGGGCCTGTATCGGCTAATGTGCCTAATCTTACGATCACACTGAATGTGCCTAATGGCATCGGTATTACCTTTGTTGTGCGCGCATTTGATACGCTGAATGCGACGGGGGCACTGCTCTTTGAAGGAAAATCGGCCCCGCAATCACTAGGTGGCGCTCCTATTGTATTGCCCATACAGATGCATCTGAAAATAGCTGTTACTGCCAGCGCACTCTCTGTGCAGCCCGGAGTAGTAGTGAATCTGGTGGGTACTGTATCCGGCGCCGTGGCTCCAGCGACCTCTCCATTATTATGGACGGCAACAGGTGGGGTGTTTGGCATACCGGGTGTTAATGGTGCAACGAATAGCTGGACTGCGCCAGTTACCCCGGGTGTTTATACCATTACAGCCAATATCAATCCGGCAGTTAATACAACCCATAATCCTGCCGTCGTTGCTTCGGTTAATATTACTGTTGATCAGGCACCACCTGTAATTACCCTTGTTGGAGCAAGCCCTGTCGTACTGAACGTGGGTACGGCCTATATTGAAAGTGGCGCGAAAGCTCTGGATAATATCGATGGTAACCTATCAGCAGCAGTTGTGATCGGTGGTGCTGTGAATACAGCAGTGGTTGGGACTTATACCATCACTTACAATGTGAGTGATGTAGCTGGTAATGCCGCGATTGCGGTCACTCGCACCGTGAATGTGGTTGCACCCACGCCTGTAGATGTAACACCTCCCGTTATTACGATGAAAGGTGTTACACCTGTGACAGTCGTACAGGGTGCTATTTATACAGATGCAGGCGCTACAGCGTCAGATAATGTCGATGGTAATATCACGGCGAATATCGTACCTACGGGTACTGTGAATACAGCAGTGGTTGGGACTTATACGATCACTTACAATGTGAGTGATGCAGCTGGTAATGCCGCGGTTGCGGTCACTCGAACTATTAATGTGAGCTTACCTATTCCTGCTACTCCTCCAGTGGTAACAGTGCCTGCTTCATTGGTGGTGGCAGCAACCGATCTTAATGGTATTTCGGGTAACGATCCCGTGGTGGCGGCATTTTTGGCAGGTGCTACAGCGGTGAATAGTGCAGGAGTAGCCGTTGTGGCTTCTGCAGTTCCTGCAACGCCTGTACAGTTTTCTATAGGGGTAACAACGGTAACATTTCAAGCAACTGATGCGTTAGGAAGAGTAGGCCAAGCGGTAAGCTCCATCACCGTTCAGGTGCCGATAATACATTCGTTAACTTCCAATCCATCGGGGCTGGTGCCTGCAAAGATTGTGGTTGACCCTGTCACTCCTACTCCGCCCTTTACACTGAAAGTGAATGGTATGAATTTTTCAAAAAGTAGTGTGGTTACACTAACTCAAAGTGGAGTGAAATTACCATTAACGGGTGTAGTACAAACAGTGGTACCATCGCTTGGGGGGGCATCCAATCAAGTCACTCTTGCTTTTCCTGTTGGCTTTTTTTCACTGATTAAACCACAACCGATTCAGGTGAATGTAGCAAGCGGTGGGTTGCTTTCAAATGGGGTCACGCTTTCAGTTGCACTGAAGGATTTGGTAGCGCCCACCTTAGTTTCTAGTTTGCCGATAAATCTTGGCACTGGAGTCGATGTCAACGCTGCTGTTATACTGCTTTTCAGTGAGGAGATTGATGCCGCTACAATTACTGCAACCTCTGCATCACTTAGTAACCTTGGTGTTCCTGCTGCGGGTAGTTTTTCCTTCTCACTTTCATCAGGTGGAGCGACGATTGTAACATTTAAACCATCGGCACCTTTAAAACTTAATACTCTCTATGCTATGAAATTGACTAATAGTATTCTTGATCTAAGTGGCAATGTAATGGCTGCAAGTTCGTTTAGTTTTACTACGGCGCTAACCAAAACGGGTGATCCTTTGCTGCTTGGAAACTTGGGGTTTGAGTTGGGTACTTTTTCTGGCTATATTGCCAGTGGTGGTTCGACGATTGAGATGCAGTTACCCCTTCTGCCAAAGGCTGCTGTTACCTTACCGAGTGAGTTGCTTTCGATGGCGCGCATAGATACTGGGACTGGAGCAGTGGGAGGGAAGCTCTCATCCATATCATCTGGTATGATGAGTGTGCCTTTAGGCTCGGTTGCGATGGTTGTAGATGTGAATTTCTTGTCGAGTGAGTATCCAAGATTTTTGGGTTCAACATTTGATGATATAGCAATTGCCAGTATTAATACAATAAATGGAATTATTACCGATACTATTACATCGGTAAACAAGGCACCTATGATTTCTTCATTGTCGGGTGTTTATGGTGGTGAAACAGGTTTTTTTCCACTTACATTTGATTTGACAGGGCTTGCTGGTACACAGGTTAATATTCAACTAAGCGTTACTGATGTTGGTGATACATCAGTTAATAGCGCCTTACTGATTGATAATATCCATTTTGTGCCTGCGGCAGTTGATATTACTCCCAGAGCACAAAATGTGGTTGCTGCGGGAGTACTGCAGTTTTCTGCAGCACAGATTGGTAACAGTAGTGGTGCACTAACTTGGGCTGTTAATGGTGTTGTTGGTGGAAATGCTGCGATTGGTACCATCTCTGCGACGGGGCTTTATAAAGCACCTACTACACTACCACTTACAGCGAAGATTTTAAGCATCAGTGCAACAGATGCTCTTGGTGTAAAAGGGATAACCATTGTTACCCTGGTAACAAATAAGCCACCTGTCTTCAGTCAGCCTGCCGCATTAACAGCTACAAGCTCAAGTACTACAGGCTTGGCTTCAACGGCTTCAGTAATTACCAGTTTTTTAAATAATGTAACTGCGACTGCTACAGTAGGTAAGGCTGTGGTGACTAATGATGCACCCTCTATCTTTCCGATTGGTCTAACTACTGTGACATTCACTGCAACCGATATTTATGGAAATAGCAGTACTGTTATAGGAACGGTTACTGTATTACTAGATCAAATAGCACCGGTTGTCACATTGAGTGGTGTGAGTCCCCAAACGGTTGCTCAAGGAACTTTGTTTGTCGATTCTGGAACAGTTGTGACAGATAATATTGATGTGGGCCTTGTCGCTGCGACGACAGGTGTTGTGAATACTTCTGTTGTTGGGACATATACTCTTACCTACAATGTGAGTGATACTGCTGGCAATACTGCTTTATCAGTGGTCCGTACTGTCAATGTTACTGATCAGACGGCACCAGTGATCACTCTTCTTGGTGTGAGTACCATGAGTGTGGTGCAGGGTGCTGCTTATACTGATGCAGGCGCTACAGCGTCAGATAATGTCGATGGTAATATCACGGCGAATATCGTACCCACGGGTGCTGTGAATACAGCACTGGTTGGGACTTATACCATCACTTACAATGTGAGTGATGCAGCTGGTAATGTCGCGGTTGCGGTCACTCGCACCGTGAATGTGGTAGCTAATCAGGCTCCTATACCAACTGCGCCGGCGATAACAACGGCTACCAATACGGCTGCTAGTAGTCAGGTGTTGGCTAATGATCCGAATGCAGGCGATACACATTCGTATGTCGTAAGTACGCTTCCAGTTAGCGGAACCGCAGTCGTCAGTGCGACAGGAATGGTGACCTATACACCGAATGCTAATTTTACAGGGGCGGATTCACTAGTGGTGACTGTGGCCGACCTAGGTGGGCTGACAGGCCAAATAACTATCACGGTAACTGTTGCTGCGGGGATCATGGCAGGGCAAGCGCCCACGAACGGTCTTGTAGCCTATTATCCATTGGATGCAAATACGAATGACAGCTCAACTTTTGCTCGGACTAGTGTGCAGACGGGTGCAGTTACGCAAATTTCAGATCATCGTGGCGTTGCAAATGCCGCATATTCCTTTGTCTCGACTAAGCTTACTTCAACAGGTGCTACTGAACTTAGTCTTACACAACTTACGCTGGCTGCTTGGGTCAAGATTAATGGTGCAGGGGGAATGAATCCGCGGATCGTTGGTGTTGGTGCGCCAGGGTCTGCATTTGAAAATTATTCGTTAATTTTGCAAGGGGCTGGACCGACAGCGAAACTCTGGTTTTATACTGGAGGCACGGTTGCAAATGCATTTAGTACGGCGAGCCTTAGTAATGATGGACTATGGCATCATGTTGCTGTCAGCTATGATGGCACCAGTGCAAGATTTTATATTGATGGTGCTCTTGATAGTACAGTAGCTGCAGCAGGAGCGCTTGCACCTATAACAACGGCAAACATCAATGTAGGCGGCAGTGGAAACACAGTTGATTATTTTAATGGTGATATAGATGAGGTTCGCATATATAATCGAATGCTTAATATGGCTGAAATCACCGCCTTGAAAGCTTCCCCAGGCAATTGGATTTCAACGCTGGAAGACACAAATGTGGTAGTGACGCTCTCGGGTGTAAACCCCACGGGTAACCCGTTGACATCGAAAGTGACTAGCCTGCCAGTAGCTGGAACGCTGTATCAGACCGTGGATGGCACGATATTGGGTGCGCAGATTACGACAGTGCCTGCTATTGTGAGTAATGCCAATCAACAGGTTATCTTTGTGCCAGCTCTTAACGGCAATGGCGCACCCTATGCGGGTTTTCAATATGTGGTGAATGATGGCGCTGTAGATTCTGCTCCCGCTACGGTGACAGTCAATGTCACGCCGGTGAATGATGCGCCTGTATTCACAGGTACACCTGCGATTACGCAAACCACAGCGGTAGTAGGTAGCGTGCTGAGTCTATCAGCGATTACTACCAGTGATGCAGATTTGAATACAGTAACGTTGTCTTATCAGTGGCAGGCAGCAGGCGGTGCGATTACTGGTGCAACCACGGCTAGTTATACGGTTGTTGCTGGAGATAGTGGCAAGGCTATCAATTGTGTAATTACCGCGAATGATGGCACCGGTGCGGCGAATGCAACGGTAGTTGTTACGACGAATGCTCTAAGCGTGCCTGCTTCAGCTTTTACTGATTCCGATGGTGATGGCTTGTTGGATAGTGTGGAGACTAATACCGGTACTTATGTTTCGGCGACTGATACAGGTACAAATCCAAATAATCCAGATACAGATGGCGATGGTGTCGGTGATGGCATAGAGGTATGGCGTGGACAGGCACCATTGGTTGCCAATAGCGTTTATTATATAGATGCAGTCAATGGACTAGATGGCAATGCAGGTACAACGTGGGCCACAGCATGGAAAACGTTGTCTAAAGCCGTTGCTACAGCACCAGCAGGGGCAACGGCGACAACTGCGACCTATATTGTAGCTGCAGCTGGTAGCTATGCACCGCTACTTGTAAGCTTCACTATCAATAAAAGTAACCTGCAGTTGGTGGGTTCGGTAAGTTCGACTGTGTTTAATCCTTCTTTTCCTCTGAGCTCAAAAATTATAGCGGGTCCGGGTGCCGGCACACTCGTGCTGGTGAGTAATGCAGTTGATGTGCACTTAACCGGTTTTGATATAAGCGGTGCCAGTGGTGGTAATGGTGGTGTAAGCTTCTCTGCGAGCAGTGGCGGTATTCATTTTTGTGATATTCATGGTAATAGCGCTAGCAATGGCGGTGGCGTGAGTATGCTCAATGCACCATCTTCTGCCACCAAGCTTGTGATTGATCAGAACACGCGTATCCATGGTAATACAGCCACTCAGAGTGGTGGTGGTGTGGCGGCCTTTGGATCTATGGATATTGTGGAGTCCATGATTAGTAATAATACGGCTAATGGTGCGAGTGGTTTATCCCGAGGTGGTGGTGGTTTATTGCTCGCGCCGACAGTAGCGGGAGCATTGATTACTGTTAAAGGCTCGCTTATCAGTGGTAACCATGCCAGTGCAGGTTATGGTGGCGGTATCTATGTGCGCCAGCCAACAACGAAAGTGACACTCTTTAATAATCTTGTTGTTGGTAACCTAGCGGCTACGGCAGGGGGCGGTATCAAGCTGCATGATCCAAAAGATTCTATTGTGACGAGTAATACGATCGCTTACAATCAAGTTAATTCCGCTAAGGCTGGTGGCGGCCTTACGTATTTTGAAAGTATTCCTACAGGCGCATTAGCGCCATCAATTCACGATAATATCCTATGGTTTAATGAGGATAACACGGTAGATACGCTGATCAATGTGGGGGAAAGTTTGAATGACTACTTGACGATTGGTAACCAGATTACCCAAGCAATATCATTCAATAATGATATTGGGCAAGGAACCGTAAATCCGGCCAATGACATTAGTATTAATCCGAACTTCCAGCGAAGTTTTTACTTGGATCAGACGTTGGTTTCTCCACTGGGGCCTATCAATGCAGGCAGTGCGACGGCAGTATCCATCTATGCTAATAGTGAAACTGACAATATCAGTGGAACTGCCGATGCTGGCCAGTTGGATATGGGCTTTCACTATTTTAGCGGCTTTAACTTGACAGGTGCCACAGCTGTGACGGCCACGCCTTTGGTGGCGTTAGTGGCAAATGCAACCAATCAGGTGGTCAATATGAGGCCGACGGTAGGCGGTAAAGACTTAGGCCCCGGGCATGTGGTGTTTGTGAATCCGGGAGCAGCTGCTACAACAGGTGTAGCAATCTCATCGCTTACCACACTGCGTGGTCTGGGCGTTATTAATAGTGTGTTGGCGAAAGATAATGGTGATGGTACCTACGCGATAGCTGTTACCACACCCGTAGGCGCAGCTGGCTCGCTGCCACTCGATGTTGTGTTTGCAGGCTTTCCAAAGCTACTAAATGCCGCAACAGTGAGCTGGTGATTGATGCTTTCTGTCGTTCATAAGGTGAGTCGCAATTGGGTGAAACAGAAAACAAAGGGAGATGCGGATGCAGTGGATAAAGTGCAATAGTATGATGGGATCATGGGTCGTGGCTGCATTGTTCTGTGCAGGCAATGCTTATGCGGTTGAGCAAAGTAGGAATATTATGGTGTTTGATAGTGCGTTGGGGTTTATGCAACAGCAGGGCCGTATTGACCTTGCAATGGCTGATGTTCCTGAAGGCACCGCTTATGCTGGGGATGTATTGAACAGTGAAGCTGCAACGGTGGTGCAAGGCGCTGCAGTTGAAAAATACCTGCCGCATGCTTCTCAGGATGTGAATATAGAAAAAGCTAAAAGTGCCTATAAACAGGGGGATTTGGAACAGGCGCTATCGATTTTACAAGCGATTTATACAGCGGCTCCTGAGTCGTCAGAGGTGAACTACTATTTAGGTTTGGTATATAAGGGGATGTTGGATTTTAAAAAAGCGGAAATCCACTTGCAAGCTGTTGCTGTGAAAAACGAAAAGAATGGTGATGCCCACTCCCATTTGGGAGAAGTTTACCATAGTCAGGGGCAAATGGATAAGGCCAAGAGAGAGCTGCTACAGGCGCAAAAATATCATGGTCGGCCAGCGTATACGGCCTATCTGCTCGGACTGATTTATTTGCAGGAAAAGCAGTTTGATTTGGCTCTAAGCTCTCTGCAAAAGGCGATTGACTTGGATGTGAGTTTTCGTCAAAAAGGGGAATACTCGAAAGGTGTCGCTTACTTTAAACAAGGTGAGCGTGCGCATGCTGAGCACTCATTTCAAATAGCGATCGATGAAGATCCAGATACAGATGCGGGTGTTTATGCACAGTTAAGTTTGATTAAAATGAAAAAGGAGGCTGGAAAAAGTGTTCAGCCATTTCGTGCGGGAGCCCGTTATGTATTCTCCTATGATGATAATGTTGTATTAAGTCCGTCGCTGTTATTGGTGCCGGTGGTGATTGCGCAAAAGTCGGATGTGAGGCACACGTTATCATTAAGTGCATCCTATGTGGCTCAACTTAGCGATCATTGGAAATTGGATAGTGGTTATCAGCTGAGTCAAAGTTTTCACCGCAATATTCACCGTTATAACGTCACAAGCCATACGCTTTCAGTTAATCCAACGTATACCATGGCCTCAGGTGATGAGCTTGGTTTGCAGTTTAGTGGGGATTACTACTTGTTGGCTGGTACAAGATACCTGCAGGCACTAGGCGGCTACCTCGTGAACCGACACCCTTTTAACAAAAGAAGCTTTGGTACCCTGCGGGCAGGCTTTAGAAGTTATAACTACTTTGATAAAGTTGCGGCAACTGAAAACCGTGATGGAACGGGGCTTCTTGCTAGTTATGATTATCTACACCTGTTGGGTGAAGGGGGCTATGCAACGGTTGGTTTAAGCTATGCTCGTGATCTCACCAAAGGGGTCAACTGGACAAACGATCAAAAGAAGATTAATGGGTTGATCTCCTATCCGCTCTATGGAAAAATATCAGCTGAGGCCTATGGTAGTTATGTGCTACAGCATTTTATGAATGCCAATACAGCCGCTGGATTCCACCGCATTGATAAAGTATATAATAGCTCATTGGCTCTAACCTATGTTGCCAATAAAATGTGGCGCTTGTCCTCCCAATACTCTTGGACAAGAGCGCTCTCCAATATCTATGTGTACGATTATACACGAAATATTTATTCGCTTAGTGCAGAATATTCATATTGATAGGAGTCAGTGATGTCTGAAATAATAAAACTAATTTGTATGGGGATAGCTTTTCTCATGGCTTTTTTACCTTTAGCGCATGCAGCGACGGAGCTACCTGCCGCCTCATTTACCGTGGTAAAGGGGGATGTGGACTTAAAGAAAGCTGCGGCGACCGCGCCTATTCCGGCTGTTGTAGGGTTGGAAGCTTTTCTGGGCGACGTGGTTAAAACAAACACACGTTCGAGAACACAATTGAAATTCATGGATGGCAGTACGGTGAATCTTGGTTCTAATTATTATATTGAAATCAAGGATTTCTCTTATAATGCGGAAACTAAAGTGCGAAAAAGTTTAATCAGAAGCATGCGAGGCACGCTTCGAGCCGTGGTTAGCCAGGTGGATGGTGCGGATTCCTCCTTTGAGATTGAAACACCCTCCGCGGTGGCGTCCGTTCGGGGTACTGATTTTTTTGTTACTGTGGGTGCAAATGGTATGACTGATATCGTGGTGGTGAAAGGGGCTGTGGCTGTTCGTAATATCAATCCAAGTATCATTGGTGAGGTGATGGTAAGACCATCTCAGATGACGCGCGTTCAAACAGGTAAGCCACCGATACCACCGCGCCAAGTGAAACCTGAGAATATTCAGGTGATGGTACAGAAGGTCGCCTCTGTAAAAAAACACTCACAGAAAAAAACCGCTGCAGAAGAGGTGGCACCGCTTGTTGCGCCATTAGGCACGCCTGAAATAACAGGCGGTAATGTAGTTGACCCCATTATTGCAATGAGCGTGCCAGTGGTGGCCTCCTCTGCTGTGATTGCGGCGCAAGAAACAGCAGCAGTTACAACGCAGGCTGCAGCACCTGAGCCTGCTGGAAGTACACAGGTAACAACAGCCGTTACAACTCAGGCTGCAGCACCTGAGCCTGCTGGAGGTACACAAGCAACAACTGCCGTTACAGCGCCACCTGTAGTAACTAAGTTTATACCCATGAGGGTGCCCATAAAAACACTTAATGTTGTCGGTAATCTAGGTGGAAATCAGGCTAGTTTGGCACCGCTGCCTGCGGCAACACCACCGATTACTAATACGCCAGTATTCACAGTGCCAGCACCAGCACCAGTAGCAGGTACGACGCCTGTTAAATTTGTATTAAGTTTTCCTTGAACATGATGTGATATGAGTAGCGGACTTCGTGCTGTGACTAGATGGGAACGGCTCATTATATGGCGATTATGCAGGCTGAGATGGCAATATTGGTTTTTTGTGTCGTTAATTTTGTTAGTTGCACTGCCTGCTCTCTTTTATCCGCCAGTTTTCTTGCAACTACTAGAAAATAAGAGTTTTGATGCTCGTTTTTTGATGCGAGGTCCCCATCAAATTTCTGACAAGGTCGTGATTGTCGGCATTGATGACCAAAGTCTGGAGCATATTGGCCGCTGGCCATGGCCGAGGAAAAAAACAGCGGAGCTTCTCTCTTTGATCGCAGCTGGTGGGCCAAAAGCGATAGGTATAGATATGTTATTTAGTGAGCCTGATCAGGGGCAAGGTGCGAGTGCACTTGCCGATGTGATGGTGGAGTATCGCAAACTTGGGATGCCTAAAGGAGTATTTACCGCATACCTGCAAAAAAAACAGCGCTCGCTTTTAGAAGATGCCCATTTAGCTGCAGTTATCCAGAAAGCAGGAAATGTTGTGTTGCCGGTTGGTATGTTTATATCCAATCAAAAAACAACAGCAGATATCCCGGATGTTTTGTATGATTTCTCATTTATGCTGGTCAAAGAGCGTCCCTATAATATTCCTTTGGTTGCTCAGAAGGCGCTGGTACCTATCGAAGATTTTTCCTACGAAGCAGCAGCATTGGGACATGTCTATACCCAATATGATCTAGGTGGTGCTATTCGTTGGGAACCCCTTTATATTAAAATAGGCGAGCTATATATGCCGAGTTTTAGTCTTGAGCTGGCTCGGTTGTATTTGGGGTACGCTAAAGAAGATATGCAGCTGCTTGCAGGTGAAGCCATTGTATTGAAGGACCAGGTGATTGAAACCGATAGGTCGGGTCGCGTGTTGATTGATTATGCCGGCCCAGCCGGGACATTTAAGACTCTATCTGCTTTGGATATTTTTCAAGGTAAAATCAAACCTTCACAGTTGCGGGATAAAATAGTACTGCTCGGAGTGACGGCCCTAGGAGGGACTGATACCCACGTAACCCCTTTTTCCCATATGCCCGGGGTTGAAAAACAAGCCAATGTGCTAGAAAATATATTGCAGAAGAATTTTTTGCGTGATGAGGAGTTTACAAAGAGTAGCATTGTGCTGTTTGTGCTGTTATCGGCAGTGATACTGTTAATCTTTATTCCTAAAGGGAAAATGGTGCATGGTTCGATTGTGACGGTGTTGTTATTGTTGCTCTATCTCACTGCTACACAATACCTTTTTGAAGTTTATTTATTGAGAGTTGACCTGCTTACGCCCTCGGTGGCTATTATTTTGATGTATTCGGTGATGACGGCTGTTCGGTTTTTAACAGAAGAGCGTATTGCCAAGCGAATTAAAAGCCTGTTTTCTAATTATACCACAGAAAAAGTAGTGGATGAGTTAATTGCACACCCTGAGTTGGCTAAATTAGGTGGTACCAATCGTGATGTGACAGTGCTATTTTCAGATGTGAGAAGCTTTACCGTTTTTTCTGAGAGCCGCTCGCCTGAAGTTATTGTGCACTATCTTAATGAACTGCTATCGGCAATGACCGATGTGATCTTTGAGTGGGATGGAACGCTTGATAAGTTTGTTGGTGATGAAATTATGGCTTTTTGGGGGGCACCCTCTTTGCAGGAAGATCATGCGGCTCTCGGCACAGCCTGCTCTTTGAGTATGCTTAAAAGACTGGCACAACTTCATCAGAAGTGGGCTGATGAAGGGGTAGAACCGCTTGATATTGGTATAGGGCTAAATAGTGGTGAGGTGTTGGTCGGTAATATCGGTTGTGAACATAAAAAAATGGATTATACGATCATTGGGGATCATGTGAATTTGGGGGCAAGGGTGGAAGCCTTGACCCGAAAATATGATGCCTATATTATTATCACTGAGTTTACTTATGAAAAGATAAAAGATGCCATTATTGAAAGCGAATCAGGTAGTATGCGCTTGGTTACGAGCGTAGGTGAGATCGATAATATACGCATAGAGCCGCTGGGCGATGTGAAAGTGAAGGGGAAAGCGAATGCCGTGGCAATTTATAGAGTATCCTGCAGCTAAAATGATGTGTGCACTACGTGGTCCGCGTGTTTACCTGCTGCTAATGATTTCGATGCTGATGATGACTGCAAGTAGTCAGTCGTTATGGGCGCTGGAGTTTGAATCGGGCGTGGCTGCTTCCTATTGGCGCTATCAGGAATCTTCCGGAGCTGTGACAGGGCTGACTCAAACCCCTTTTCACTCATCAGGCAGCGGTTACGGCCTGAGCGCAAAGCTGGCACTGCTAACAGCAATAGATGATGACTGGCGATTTAGCAGCACAGTCAGCGGCATGCTACCAATCAACAGTTTATCTGAAACATGGGCGCTACCTAATGCCAGCGTGCAGAAGAATCAACTGGCGATAGAGCAGGGCGACGTGCGTATGGATCTGCTTCGTTGTTTTGAACCTGTTTGCTTAGGTCTATGGGGCTCATATCGTTCGCAATTGCAAAAAAGGCAGCAATTTTATATCAATGGTGTGTTGCAGCCGAATGGTTTGATTGAGGAGTCGGTTCAAACAGCTTGGGCTGGCCTGTCTCTGCAGTCGGAGAGTGAGGAGCATCTGCTATTGAGCTTGGATATAGGTGTTCCTGTATGGGTCAAAACAACGAATACGAATGCACCCGGGATATCATGGCATACAAAAAAAGGGGCAGTGGTTGATGTGAAGCTTGATTGGCCCACCCCTTGGCGGTTAGGTGGAGCAGGTGTGCTTGTAAATGTGGCTTATCACTATCAGGTGCTAGGTGGTGAATTGGTTCAAGGTGCCTTGTGGCCAAAAAACCATTTTCAGCAATTGACGCTAGGTTTGGATCTGCGCTGGTAGTGTCGGTTTAGTTTGGATCAGTGTGGAAAGGATAGCCGAATATTTCGCATGGCTCTTCGATATCGATCAGTTCAGGGGTCAGGTATTCTCTGGCATAATCCAGATAGATTTTTTCATGAATGAACAGATCAAAAAGATCAGGGTCGATATGACCCTCTTTTTTCATAAAGCCTAGAATTTTCAATGATTCGGACAGTTTCTTAGCCCCTTTGTAGGGACGATCACAGGCGGTTAACGCTTCGAAAATATCAGCTATTGCTAAAATACGGGAGGGAAGGGACATCTCCTCGCGCATTAAACCATTGGGGTAGCCTTTACCATCCATGCGTTCGTGGTGGTTGCCTGCATACTCAGGTACGCGTGCCATATTTTTAGGGAAGGGGAGGGCAGAGAGCATTTTCTGGCTCATTACAACGTGATTTTTGATGACTTCAAACTCCTCGGGCAGTAGCGTGCCTTTGGCAATTTTCAGGTTTTTAAGCTCTTCTTCAGTTAAAAACGGTACTGACTTCCCATCGCTGTTTGTCAGCTTTCGCGCGCCGATTTGATCGACCCTTTGTTTATCTTCATCCGACATGAATTCGCCACCAGTATTACACTTTCGGATAAATAACCAGTCGCTCTCGAGTTGTTGAAGCTCCTTCTCAAACGTTTCTATGATTCCACTACGGGCGGATTCGTTACAAGTAGCTAGCTGTTCTAATTGATGGATTTTTGCATCACGTTTTAATAGTTCAAAACGGCACTCGATTAAGGCAATGCGGTCAAAAATAGTTTCAAGTTTTGTGGCTTTATCAACGACATATTCAGGCGTGGTGACTTTACCACAGTCGTGTAGCCAAGCCGCGACCTCCATAGCATAGAGGTCATCATCTGACATGGTAAACTCTTTTAATGGTCCGGTTTGGATGCTATTGGCCCTATTGGCCATCATCATAGCTAGAATAGGCACTCGATTGCAGTGACCACCAGTGTAGGGCGACTTTTCATCAATGGCGAAGGCAATCGATTTGGTGAAAGCATTAAATAGTTCACGCAGATCGTCGATAAGTTCGTGCGTGGTGAGGGCAATTGCTGCTTGGGATGCCAGCGATTCTGCCAGTTGTTGATCCTCTTTGTTAAATGCGACTACTTCATTTGAGTTGCTATCGATTTTATTAATCAGTTGAACCACGCCAATAATATCGTTTTCATGATTTTTCATAGGGATAGTTAAAAATGAATGGGAGTGGTAACCCGTTGCTTTGTCAAAGGCTTTTGGACCGGAAAAATCAAAATTATTTTCTTGGTATACGTCTGGAATATTCACCGTTTTACCATACAGGGCGGTGTAAGCGGCGAGTTGATGATCATTGGGGCTGCCATCGGTAAGGTGGAGTGGTATAGGTTTGAAGTTTACGGCAACACCGGTGGTGCCACCCATGTGAATAGCCAGAGAGGTTGTTTTAATGATTTCAAATGTTAACTGCGCTTCGTCATGGACGGTGTAGAGTGTGCCACCATCTGCTTGTGTGAGTTCTTTTGCTCCGATCAGAATCATTTCAAGCAGGCTAGGTATGTCCTTACCTGTGGAGAGGGCAATGCCTATAGCGTTAAGCTTCTCAATGCGTGATAATAAAGAGGTGTACTGAACCCCTAGAGCTTCGTTGTCTTTCATTATTTTTTCCATAATGACCTCTCACTGATACATTGAGAATCATAGGGTTAAAAGTTTATATTGTAAATATAGTGTTGATCAAGAAAGCTGTAAATGAACGTGTCAAAGTTTCTTGCTGGATAAATGCAATCCTCTGCTTGTATTTCTCTTGCACGGTGGCTCGTTTAAATAGATGCATAGACTTGCGATATTGACATGGATAGGCTGCCATTTAATTTTTATTAGTGTGAATATGACTGGAGATAAATATGGATATCGAATTAGCATGGCTTGAAGAGAATGTTTTTAAAGCGCCCTTGGATGAAAAACAGCATCAGCAACTGCGAAATGTTTTTAAAGCTGTTACGCTCACTAAAGGTGATACCATCGTGAAAGAGGGTGAAAAAGGCGGTATTTTATACTTGGTTCGCTCGGGAAGTGTTGATGTTTTCCAGAATCTTGATGGTACTGAACAACGGGTGGCAGGGCTTCGTGAAGGTTCAATGATCGGTGAAGTGACATTTCTTTCTGGTGATGAAGCGACAGCAACGGTGGTGGCAACAGAGGAGTGCGTGGTCTATACGATTGATCGAACAGGACTTGGTGAACTGATGCAGACCAGTTCCGAGTTGGTGTTTGTGCTATTTACATTCATGTTACTCTACCAGTCAAAATTATTTCGTACGATTAAGGCTGAACATGTGAAACTCATGACATTTATGTCGGGTAGCCATAAATAAGATCTGTTTAGGAGGTGTGGCTCTAATGCTGCACCTCCTATGCATCTGTGGAGCTCTACTGCTTTAGGCTTCTGGTACTCGGGTCTGATCGGAAAGGCATCTATGCAGCAGCTGCGAATACGCATGAATGGACGTTGAGTCCACCCTATCGCTGCTCTGTAGTATTGAAAATGGGAGGGGTTCTAATGATTACGTCATTACTGGTTATAGCCACTATTTTGTATTTAGCGTTGCAGCTTGAAGATAAACTCAGCTTTCCATCACCACTCGGGCTTATAAGTTTATCGTTTCTGGCTAACTTTCTGTTTCAAGAAACACCTATTTTGCATGGCGACACAGAACACTTTGCTGAGTTGGTTCTGTTTTTATTGCCGATATTGTTGATTGCCGACTCCATGGAACTGAAGGTGTCGGATCTGAAAAAGCATGGTCTGAGTCTGTTTTATTTAGCCGTCGTGGCGGTTGCCCTATCCGTGGTGCTGGCAATTTTTACAGCCGATTGGATTTTTGGTCAGTATCACCTTTCGGTAGCAGCTATTGTTGTTTTATTTGCCATGGTTTTAGCAACCGATCCGGTCTCTGTAGTCAGTGTTTTTTCCAAATTTAATCTGCCCCATCAATTGAAAATTTTAGCTGAGGGTGAAAGCCTGTTTAATGATGCAACTGCATTGATTATCTTTGTGTTTGTGGGACTCTATGCATTGGATGGTGGTGAGATAACTGTTTCTTACGTTAGCCAGGTTAGTTTGGTTGTGGTTGCCGGCTCAGCCCTGTTTGGCTGTATGATTGGCTTGATAGGCATTGCCGCGCTCAAAACAACTGAAAATCGGATTGCAGAGATGATGATGCTGATTATCACAGGTTATGGCGCATTTGAACTATCAGAACATTTTTACACACTGTTAAATATATTCGGCAGCCACTCCCATATGCATCTCTCGGGTATTCTAAGTTGTATCTTTGCGACAATTACCATTCACCATTTAATGACACGCAATGTTGAAAAAGATGATGAAAATTTGGATCTTGAGGAGCAAAACCTGCAAAAAGAGGCGGACCTTGAACATACCTCACCTAGAAAAATAGCTTCGGTACTCGATCATATTCGGATTCGCATTGAAGAGCGTGAACGCCATATGCGTACAAAAGAAGATGTGCAGTTGCTAGCCTTAGTTGCTAATACCATTCTGTTTGTGGCGATGGCGGGCATCGTCGATTTGTCACTGCTATGGCATTATAAAATGGAAATTCTCTCCATGTTTGTCGCAACAACGCTGATTCGGGCGCTGATGATGGCCAAGTTTGCACTTATTACCAATCAGACGACTCACATGACCAATGTGAATTTCCGTTGGTGGGGTGTGCTCACCTTTGCGGGTATCAAGGGCGGACTGTCAGTTGTGATGTTGATGATGATTCCAGCTGGTTTTGAACATCTAGAGATGTTCACGGCAGTGGTGATTGGTGTAGTGATGCTATCTACCTTTGTCTATTCAGGTATATTGATTCTGATCATCGCTCTGAACAAAGACTCATTTGACCGTGAAGTTCAAGCCGAAGCCGAAGAACACTGATCGAAATGGCTAACTTTTTTGGCATCCTTCACCAGCCTTGAAAAGTAGTTTACACTTTCACTTGTCTGTTTTAACTTTTTTTGGCAACCACGGAGTCCCCTTATTTATTAAAAAAAGGAATAAAATCAACGCATAAGGTTCGCCGCGAACACCAAATTCAAGTTTTTCAAAAAACTATGTAACCCTTCAAAGTGTAAACCCCAACATGAAGGATGTCACTTTTTTTAAGCATTAAGCTCGAAACCATTTAGCCACTGTGATGCCTTTGGGTGTTGCAGCTTTAGCCGCGCTGCAACAACAGCAAAGTCTTGCGGGGTTAAAGTTAGGCTGTCGAAATATAGGGTGATTTGGGCATGCTTCACCAGCGATAAAAAATAGTTAACGCTCTACGTTACCTCACAACTGAAAGATATAGTGATTCAAGTTTGAAGATATCTTTTCTCATCATTGCCGCGCAGACGGGAATCCACAATACGGGGACAGTTTACCTATTAAAAACGTAACTACTCAGGTCATCCCCTGATTTACCCGATTTCTGCGTCAAAAATACTCAAGTGCAGGAGCACACTACGTATTTCTTCCTTGAACTCGAACAAATCAGGAGCGACCTGAGCAGTTACAACCATTTTTGTGTGGGGTGCTGAGTAGTTACTTAAAAACAAACAAACCGCGTGAGTTGCGCACAAGATGCAACACTAGAAGACCTGACCCCATCCTCTCCAATCAAGCAGAGCGTTCCTTTGATATGGATTTCCGATTTAAGCCTCGGGAATGACGGGCGGCGATCTATGATAGAATTATGTTATGGCCACTGTTTCGTCATCACTGCGTGTTATATGGACAGCCCGAATGTATATATGCCGTCATCCCCGAGTGCTTTAATCGGGGATCCACTGAGTGCAGAAGCATGGGAGGCGTGCCTAAGTCTGCTTCTGCTTAACTCATATCAAAAGGTCCTGCGGGGCTAATGTCCCACCCCCATTCAAGCCTTGTTTATATGGCACTGTCTTTACTTTGTGTTTTGCTGTCTTGCTGGTGAGTCGGGTTTTTATTTGTGAGCTTGGCAAAAACGGATTGCACACCATGTTTGATATCCAGAGCGACGCCAAGCGCTGAGGGGATGGAATAGAGAGTGATGACGGTGGAAAACATTAATCCCCACGAGAGAGCCAGTGCCATCGGTGCCACAAATGGGTCGTGGCCGCCCCAGCCGTAAGCGGTTGGCAGTAGACCGACGACTGTGGTGATGGCTGTTAGTAGTACGGCACGCAGGCGGCGCTTGCCACTCTCTAAAATAGCTTGGCGCCACGGTACACCTTCATCAAGTAAGCGTTGAATAAAGACAGCCATCACCAGTGATGCATTGACAACTACGCCGGTTAAGGCAACAAAACCCATCATGGCCATAAAGGAGAGTGGGGCGCCGTGCAGGAAGAAGCCGACGACAATACCGATCATGCCGAAGGGGATCGCTAGCATGACCAAAATGGGGTAACTAATGCGATTAAACTGAATGGCAAGAATAATGAAAATACCCACCAGCGCAAAAACAAAGCTAAAGATAAGGCCGCGCACCGACTCCTGACTGCGCTCTTCTTCGCCACCTAAGTGAACATGCACTTTTCCACTATCGCTGCCAAGCCACTGTAGCTGTTTCTCTTTGACGGCTGCATTAAGTTCCTTGGAGGTTAGCAGCTTGTGATTCACCTCAGCCGAGACATTGATGATTCGGTTGCCATCCTTATGGCGAATGCTGCTTGTGCCGGGCTGCCGATCAATTTTGGCAATACGGTAGAGAGGGATGAGTCCACCACGTTTATTGGGTATCTCTAAATGCATCAATGTATCACTATCATGCTGGGCCGCTTCAGAATAACGGATGGTGACATCTATCTCCTCTTTGCCCTGTTTGAGTGTTGAAATACGCAGGCCATCAAAGGCGGCGCGGACATGGGTGGCAGCTGTCGCTAGATCGACACCCGCGTAGGCAGCGAGTTTTCGATCTAATACGATGTGTAATTCCGGGTCGCCCGGTTCAAGGTCACTCTCAATAGCATACGCGCCTTTGATTGTGCTAAGCGTTTTGATCAATCGCTCGGCACTACGGGTAATGGCTGCTTCATCACTACCTGTTAATTCAACCTGCAGAGCGCGGCCGACGGGTGGGCCTCCTTTTAGCATAGCAAAACTGATTTTTAATTCAGGAAACAGGGGGGGGATGGCTTTTTCTATCTCATCCATGACGATAAAGGCTGAAATATCCCGTTTGTTAAAGGGGATGAGGATAACCCGTTCAAAGCCAAAGCGGTCGCCCATCTGCTTGAGTGATTCGCGTTGGTCCGCACTATTCTCGCCTGCCACCATGGTCGTGGTTTCGAGGATGCTTGGGTCAATGCGTTTGCGTACCTCTATATCAAGCGCTTTTAATTTATCGCGCATCTCTTCCAAAGTGGTGCCTGTGGGCATGGTAATCCGCAGGTAGAAGGTGGATTCGGCACCGGGTGGAAAGAGTTG
Source organism: Mariprofundus sp. (assembly GCA_030950555.1). GTDB lineage: Bacteria > Pseudomonadota > Zetaproteobacteria > Mariprofundales > Mariprofundaceae > Mariprofundus. The sequence continues at coordinate 20,394 of JAUZRH010000203.1, forward strand.
AAATTTCATCTGACTGGCCAGGCCGAAGGTGGCCAAAAGAGCAGCGATGGTGAGCAGGATGGTCAGATATCGCAATTTTACGGCTTTTTCCAATGTCCATATGTAGATGTTGGTTAGCCAGATGAAAAAAAGTCGTTCTTTAGGTCTTTTGTCAGCCCTTGCTACATCGCGAATATGGTTGGGTAGAATGAATAGCGCTTCCAGCCATGAAAATAGGAGCAGTGTGATCACGACCACGGGAATAGAGTAGATAAATTTACCAATAATGCCATCCATATACATCAGTGGCAGAAATGCGATGACCGTCGTGAGTACGGTAGCACTAACAGGACCGATCAGCTCCGTCGTGCCTTTAATCGTGGCAGCTTCTGGACTTAACCCCTGCTCCATGTAGTAGGTGGCGTTTTCTCCTATAATAATGGCATCATCAACCATGAGACCCAATACCATAATAAAGCCGAACATGGTCAATAGATTCAGGGTGACTCCAGCCAGATAGAGCAGTAGCAGACCAGAAAAAAAGATAATAGGTAAGCCCCAGGCTGTGGTAAAGGCTACCGCAGGGCGCAGGAATAGCATCAATGTTAGGAGGACCAAGGCCAGACCAATCGCACCATTGCCGGTGAGTACACCCAGTCTTAGGCGGGTAATGGTTGAAAAATCATTGTAAATACGGACGTTTACTTTCTGGCCATAGCTAGAGGGAACGGTTTTTAGATAAGCGCGCACTCGATCAACCAGCTTGATAATGTCAGCATCGCCCTTTTTAAGAATAATCATATTAATCGCCGGGTCACCTTCAGCACCCACATAGCGGCTAGGTCGCGCCAGCGTAGCGCTGACTGTGGCAACATCTTTTAAATAGAGTGCCTGACCCCGTTCATTGGCGCGTAGTACCAGCTCTCCGGCATCTTTAGCGGAGGAAAACTCTCCAACGATGCGAATGATGGACTGGCCTTGATCACTCTTTAAACGACCACCGGGTGCGTTAATATTCCAGCCGCGTACAAGCGTGATAATATCATTGATCGATACGCGCTGGCGGCGCATTTTTTCAGGATCGGGGACAATGCGGATCTCCTCTTTGCGATCACCTTGCACCAGAACATTGGCAACCCCTTGAATATCGCGTACGTCATCTTCAATGGCATCACTTAGGTGTTTGAGTTCAATAGGCTCAAAGTCTCCGAAGATAGAGAAGGTAAGGATAGGTGCTTGTTCCGATTTTACTTCCGTAATAAGTGGGGCGACAGGTAGATCAACAGGCAGGTCGGCGCGATTGATCGCTTGCTGGATGTCGGAGACCAGTCGTGATCGATCTTTGAAATTAGGATCAACTTCAATGGTAACCTGCATGGAGCCCGCATAGGCGGTGGAGCGAATGACATTAATGCCATCAACCCCTTTGAGTTGCCGTTCAATAGGGGTGACCAAAAGTTTCTCTACTTCGCGCGGTGCAGCCCCAGGATAGGCTGCATTAACAACAATAACGTCGAAATTGACACTGGGAAAAGCCTCGCGCTGAATATTGAAAGCAGCATAGATGCCGCCTGCTAGCAGCATCAGCGAGACTAGATTGACCAATAGGCCGCGGCGGACAAAAAATGTAATGATCTGTTCCATGTTGGTTTATCTACCTGCGCTGTGTTGTTTTATGAAAGTTGGTGTGATCTCACCTTGAGCCCATGCCAGTTGTTTGGCCGACCACTGTAGTGAAAGTTGTTGTAATTCAGCACGCAATGCTGCGTTGCGCAGTTCCCCTTCAAACTGAACGATAGTCGCTGTATCCGAGCGCCCCTCTTGATAACGTCGCATTTCAGCATTGAATTTGCGTGTTTCTGCTGCTGCTTGTTCACGTGCTAAATGCAGAATTGGCCTGCCACTGGTCAATGCTGTGGAGGCTGCTGCAACCTGATCGCTAATTTGCTCTCTGTTGCGTAGCTGGTCAGTTAAAATACGTTGACGGGCCAGTTCCGCCTTACGTATGCTGGCAATACTACTATGGCGCCCTAATTGGTCGCTATATTCTAGTGCGAGCGCAATAAAATGATCGCGAGGTGATATTCCTTGAAAGGCGGCGGAGGCAGGTGCGGTATTTAGGGCGCGCGTGCCAAGCTGGGCTGTGATATCTATCTGACTCTGGTTACCCTCACGGGCAATCTCCAGCTGGGCATCAGCCGCTGTCAGTTGTGCTTGTAATAGCTTCAGCTCTGGTCGCTGGCTAAAAGCTGTTGCGATGAGTTTTTTAAAGGAGCGTGTGAGTGGCAACGGGGAGGAGATGATTTTCAGTATGATCGCTGCATCTGGCTCTCTGTGCATCGAGCGGTTGAGCAGGCTTAAATCAGATGCCCGCCTGCCAGCAGCCTGTTGCAAGTCACTTTGACGTGCAGCGAGCAGTGCTTCAGCTTGTAAGCGATCAGCTTGTTCAATCAGGCCAAATTGTTCTCGTTTACGCTGGTAGCGGAGTAGCCGCTTGGCGCGAACAACTGCCTGTGCAGCAATGTGAGTATTGATCTCATCAGACGCTAGTTGATAAAAATAGTTGATGGATTGTAGACTTAGTGCGTGGGCAAGGACCTGTTGCTGAATCTCTGTCACTGCTATGGCTGCATCATTTGCGGTGATTGCTTTGTGATAGTTGGGTCTATTGTTGCCACGTAGCAGAGGGTGACGATAGCTTAGATTGAGCTGTTCGCGGTAGGCAGGATTGAAGTTTGTGAAGCCTGCCGCTAGCGCGGAGGGGAATTTCTGGCTGCTGCGGTTGTAGTTAAAGTTTGCTGATAATGTATCGCCATTGGCAAGAGGCTGGGTGATGCTGGCCTTTAATTGGGCTGTGTTGGTTTCGGTGGCCTGAAAAATGCTGCTGACAGGCGCTTTCTCTCTACTACCCGAGAGTGAGGCCGCAACCGTAGGATCAAGCAGTCCTTCAAGGACTTGGTGGTCTGTTGTGGTGATAGCGGTATCAATACGGCTTGTTTTTAGTCCATCGTCCTGATGGATGACTTCGGCAATGATATCATCTAAGCTCATTTCTGTAGCACTTGCTTGGCTGAGTGTGATCAAGAGTAGCAATATCAGATGTAGTAGCTGTTTCAAGATGACTCCCTTTGGGTTAAAAGAGCCGAGAGCACAATTTAGTCGCTCTCGGCTATATTTTATACTTGAGCACCATAGACGATAATCCAGTTGCCTCATAGCATCATTCAAATAGGGGGGATTACTGCTAATCGTCATGCTCGCCAATGCGCTATCCATAGCTAGCAGTGCGATGAATTTCCGATCAGCTCGGCAATGACAGGCGTTTTATTTAACGCACGTCAGCTACTTAGGGCCACGGAAAGAATAAAGTATCCAGATGATGCGCAGGATAGTAGTTGGATTCAAGGCGCCAAATCAAGCGCATAAGCAAGCCCTGAATGGGCGCGATAGCCTACTGCCTTTAGTCGTAACTCTGTGGCAACGCAGAATGCGGACTTATAGACCAGCAGAATTTGATGATTTATTCTTACCGCAGCCCTTATGCGCGTTCCATATATTCGCCGGTTTCAGTGTTTACCTTTACCTTGGTGCCTGCTTCGAGATAAGGCGGAACCATAATAGATGC
>JAUZRH010000204.1 GCA_030950555.1 Mariprofundus sp.
CTTGTAGTAGTTTGACCGTGCCAATCCGATTAATGAGCACTGTCTTGCGATACTGAGTTTCTTGTTATCGGGGTCGATTGTTGATCTTTTTTTCTGCTGTGCTCATCACAACGACCCCCGGACTTTTTTTTAACCAATCTACCTCAATCTGGAGTTGGCCGACCTTTTGATAAAGGACATCCTTTTCAGCAGCCAACTTACGCTCACTGCTTCCCTTGCTGCGGCTAAACAGTTCAGCGGCATTGCTTACCAATTCCCGCTTCCAATCGCCTATCTGCGTAGAATGAAAGCCGTATTCAGAAGATAGCTCGCTTACTGTCTTTTACCCCTTAATCACTTCCATAGCGACCTCGGCCTTTATCGCCTTAGTGAAAACTTTCCGTGCCCTTTCTGGGAGAAATACGGGACTAAATCACCTTTAAGTGCCTGTCTTTATTTCGGGGTCCAGTATAGTAAGCGTTTGATTATACGTTGAAGCGGAAGTGGAGAACATCACCGTCTTGTACGATATACTCTTTTCCTTCTAGGCGCATTTTGCCAGCTTCTTTGCATTTGGCTTCGCCGCCTAAACGGACAAAGTCATTGTAGGTGATGGTTTCGGCGCGGATGAAGCCTTTTTCAAAGTCGTTATGGATCACTGCTGCGGCTTTAGGGGCGGTATCGCCGCGATGAATAGTCCAGGCGCGGACCTCTTTGACGCCGGCAGTGAAGTAGGAGATCAAATCCAGAAGGGAATAGGCTTCGCGGATTACTGTATTTAGGCCCGGTTCTGTCAGGCCTAAGTCGCTTAAGAATTCAACTTTAGATTCATCGTCCATTTCAACCAATTCAGACTCAATTTGGGCGGATACCACGGCAACACGGGCGCCTTCTTGAGCAGCAAAAGTGCGCACCTGGTCCACCAGTTCATTACCATCAGGTAGGGAACCATCATCTACATTGGTGATATAGATAACGGGCTTGCCGGTTAAGAGCCATAAGTCTTTGATATTGGTTGATTCATCACTTGTGAGTTTTTGGCGGCGGACAGTGATGCCATCTTCTAGTCCGGCGAGCACTTTTTGCTGTAAATCCAACAGTGCTTTGGCTTCTTTGTCGCCGCTCTTGCACTGTTTTTCCGTGCGCTGTATGCCTTTTTGGACGGTTTCCATGTCTTTGAGCATCAATTCGGTATCTATGATCTCAATATCAGAGAGCGGGTCAATTTTGCCTGCGACATGTGTAACATTTTCATCGATAAAACAACGTACAACATGGGCGATAGCGGAGCATTCACGGATATTGGCTAGGAATTTATTGCCTAGCCCTTCACCGCTTGCGGCACCAGCAACGAGGCCGGCAATGTCGACAAATTCAACGACGGCGTGCTGCATGGCTTGTGGTTTGACGATTTCAGCAAGCGCATCCATGCGTGGGTCGGGCACCTGTACAAGGCCGACATTCGGATCAATGGTACAGAAGGGGTAGTTAGCGGCTTCTGCGCCACCGCCATTTAAGGCGTTAAAGAGTGTTGATTTGCCAACGTTGGGCAGACCAACGATTCCGATACTTAGTGCCATGATTCTAGCCTCAGTTAACACGGAGGAAGTAGAGAAGAGAGGGCAAAGACAAGGAGAAAAGTAGTGATAGGCTCATGAGAGGCTATCTATACCTTACGTAGCTGTTTTTAGCTCTTTGTTATCTGCGTCATCTGCGTTGAATTATTTTTCTTGTAATGCCATGTGAATACGATTTGCTGCTTGTGCTAGATTGCCTGTTAGAATAGTGGATAATTCATCGAGCAGTGCGGCGAAAACCCGTGCTTCATCGGCCCGATCACCCTCTTCAGCGCAGCCTAACACCCAAGGTGTAATTTCACCGTGTGTTGGTCGTCCAATGCCAATCTTGGCGCGTTCATAATTAGCGTCGGGCAGATGTTGATGAAGGGAGCGTAAGCCATTATGGCCACCGTGACCACCGCCACTTTTTAACCGCAGTTTGCCAACAGGTAGGTCCAGATCATCATAGATGACGATGATATTTTCACAGGCTACTTGATAATAGTGCGCGATTGCGGCCACACTTTCGCCGCTGTCATTCATGAACGTTTGAGGTTTAATCAGTAGTACGCGACCATCCGGTCTATTCCATGTGGCTGTTTCAGCGTGCATGCGAGGGGCTGCACTAAAATGCAACCCCTCTGATTTTGCAACTAGGTCAAGAAAGCGGAAGCCGACGTTATGGCGTGTCTGTTTATACTTGCTGCCGGGGTTTCCCAAGCCTACTAAAAGTTGCACGGTAACGGCTTATGCCTCTTCTTCTGTTACTTCTGCATCATCATCGTCATCAGCGGAGGCTGTTTTCTGGCCGGCCATATTTAGAACGGTGAAGTTTACTTCATGCTGTACTACTACGCCTTCAGGTAGGCTGATGTCTTCAATATGAACGGTATCACCAATATCCAGGGCTGAGCAGTCAATTTCGATGTGAGCGGGGATTGAGTCAGCGCGACAGGTAACTTCCAGAGAGTGACGGATCAAATCGATCAGGCCGCCCTTGACCGTGCCAGGACATTTTTCAGCATTGATAGCCACTACAGGTACGTCAATAGAAATACTGTCGCTTGACGAGACGCGGAAAAAATCAAGATGGGTTACGGTATCTTTAACGGGATCCCATTGGCTGTCTTTTAGCATTACTGTCTGTTTACCACGGGCGCCTTTGACATTAATGGTGATCATCGAGGTGTGAAACAGCTCTTGGTCGAGGCATTTTGTGATAGAAAAATAGTCTAAAGCGATAGAAAGATCAGGCTTATCGCCGCCGTAAATGATTGCAGGGGTCTTTCCACTGTGACGCAGGCGGCGCGATGCGCTTCGGCCATTTGTTTCGCGAAGCTCAGCTTCAACTATAAAATCAGACATGATGTCCTCCAGTAATGCACCGTCGGGTTGTCCCGGTGCGGTGGCGCTAATGACAGCTATATTTAGCGTAAACGGTAGCTGCGCGCGGCGCGCATTATAGGAGTGAACTGTTATAAGTCTAGCTGAAGGTTGCGGATGCTGTTCTTGTTGGGCAAAGGACGCCTGTTGCACGCCTGCGCGGCGTGGCGAGAGGAAGAGGTTCATGTTGGGTTACGATAGGGTAGTTCAAGCTCTGTCGCAGTATGCTGTTGAAAATCGATCTACAGCATTTCTCGCTATGTTCGTGACGACTAGGCTGTCTCATTGCCTATGCACGCTCATTATCCATGCCCGAATCAAACAGAGCGTTTGCTCTGCTGTGGATTCCCGGCTCAACCCTCGGGAATGACGAGAAAAGATTATACCATGGTGTGGGCTGTTGTCATCATTGTTGTGCCGTCTTAGGGCCACGGAAAGAATAAAGTATCCAGATTATGCGCAGGATAGTCGTTGGATTCAAGGCGCCAAATCAAGCGCATAAGCAAGCCCTGAATGGGCGCGGTAGCCTATGCTGCCTTTAGTAGTAACTCTGTGGCAACGCAGAAGGCGGACTTCTATCCTGCGCAGCTTGGGACACTTTATTATTTCCGAGGCCCTTAGTTTTCAATTTTATAAGCCGATGCGCGCGATGTGCTTTGGTTGTTGTTAATGGTGCGTCTACCCGTGGTTATTCGTACAGGCTGCTGATTGA
>JAUZRH010000205.1 GCA_030950555.1 Mariprofundus sp.
GGTGGATGAGCGGCAATCCCACTTTGAGTCCATTTTTGAGGTGGAATGAGGTGCATGGTGGTTCCATGGAGCAAACAACAGCGCGGGTTGGGCCAAAGTGGGGCCGCCGATCGCCGCTCACGAGTTTTGCAATTGGCTCCAGGTTATGCGTAGGATAGAAGTTGGATTAAAGGCGCCAAATCAAGCGCATAAGCAAGCCCTGAATGGGCGCGATAGCCTACTGCCTTTAGTCGTAACTCTGTGGCAACGCAGAATGCGGACTTATAGACCAGCACGTGGATGATTTATTCTTTCTTAGGTATTTACCTTGAAGGCGATAGTGCCCTATGCATGACTAGGAGGCTTAATATGAGGGATCATGTACCTGTAGCAACGAATGATGAAGCGTGGCTTGATGAAATTAAATTGGCATATTTAGAGGCTCAAAAAACGATACCATTTGCTCGAGCGCTAAAGTCTGATATTACCGAAGCTGAACTGTTTTATATGGCTCCGATTGTCTGTTTGAAATTTCGAGCTATTGAGAATTCAAGCATCAATAGAATAAAAACAACTGATGCGGCCCTTACTGCCTACATAGCCAATGAAAAAACGAATCCGGGTGACTTGAGTCACCCGATGATGGCCTTCTCTTTCTGTTATCTATTTGCTCACACAGGTATCGAAATCTTGCAGGTTGAGCAATGTCAGACACTTTTTTGTTTAGTGAAAAATAATTTAGACAAACTTAAATAGACATGCTTCTCCATTATCATTGAACCAATCTTTAACTGTACGTATTCGCTAAGCGCTTTCTAAGCTGCGTTTCAAAGGAAAACAGGAAGAATTAAGCGGTGATTTCCCGCCATACCATAGATGATTTATAGAGGGCCCACACATAACACTCGGCATTCCTTTTAATACGGCACAACAATGATTACAACAGCTTAGGGCCGCGGAAAAAATAAAGTATCCAGGTTATGCGCAGGATAGTTGTTGGATTCAAGGCGCCAAATCAAGCGCATAAGCAAGCCTTGAATGGGCGCGATAGCCTACTGCCTTTAGTAGTAACTCTGTGGCAACGCAGAATGCGGACTTATAGACCAGCACGTGGATGATTTATTCTTTCCGCGGCCCTAAAGTCCCCCCCCCGAATGCTTAAGTGAGCTGTGATGAAGTATGAAAAAAATCTGCTGCGCTTTTAGCTGCTCCATGGCATACTGCAAAGGGTTTAGATAACATCGTCCGATGCTAAAGGGCACATTAGTAACGAGAGGGAAGGTAATATGCGGCTATATATGGTGCAACACGGCTTGGCGCTTGATGCGAGTGAAGATGCAACACGTCCACTTTCAGCCCAAGGACTTAATGATGTGACTCGCACGGCTGGTTTTTTAAGTCTTTTTGAAAAACCGCAACCAAAAATCATCATGCATAGTGAAAAGTTGCGAGCCAAACAGACAGCCGAAATGTTCGCAGAAGCCTGGGGCGGTATAAAAATGGGGCAAACACCTGAACTAGAAAGTCATGCTGATCCTGCCTATTGGTTAACACAATTGGCTATGATGGCAGATGATCTGCTGCTTGTCGGCCACCTACCACACCTTCAGCGCCTTGCTGGCCTTTTGCTTTGTGGTGATACAGAACGCACGCCTATCCGTTTCCGCAATGCTGGCGTTGTATGTATAGACTATCAAAGTAGTGGATGTTCAATACTCTGGCAGATAAACCCTACGCTTTTTTATGGCGAAGAGTCCTGATTCAGGCACCGTTTAGCTCTTTATTTTTCCAGATCTGACGCGTCATCGTATGGCGCGGATTCGAGTTCAGTATCACTCTCCGTTTCTGTGTTGGTAATAATGATCTCTTCTCTCAGTAGGCGAAATAGGGCACGGTGTGATTTGGGTGGTTTATGGGTCGCTAGTTCACGGCTGGCATTACGAATGAGCTGACGAATCTGACTTGCATTAGCATGGGGGTAGGCGCTGATAAACTCGGTAATGGTTTCTGGCCCTTCGTTTACTAGACGATCGCGCCACCGCTCGATGCGATGAAAGTTTTGATCTTGATCGGCTTTTTTTGTTTCCAGCCCATCAATAGTCTCCAATAAGGATTCTGTGTCATTCTCGCGCAAGAGTTTGACGATAAATTTAAACTGACGTTTGGCAGCAGCATGTTTCATGCTCTGCACAGCAACAATGGCTTTAAATAATTCAGCTGGCAGCTGCAGACGTTCAAGGGGTGGAATATCAAGTTTTGATAGACTGACAGCCAAATCACGCAGAGCGTTTATCTCACGTTTCTGCTGACTTCTATTCAGTCGCTCTACTGGTTGATAATCTTCATCATAGGTATCATACATGTGCCGACTATAACGGCTGATAGAAACCATGTCTTTGGCTGTTTTAAATTATAGGAGTGGAGGGGCAATGAAACTGGTGAAATTGGATGAAATAGAGCCTGATCATGTAAATCATGCGGCGAATATTGCTAGGCGTATTCTGCTGAGCGAGCATGATCTTCCCGGCTCGGTGCGTCTTTCGCATGCACTGTTTAAAGCGGGTGAATCTATTGAGCCTCACAAACATGATGATCTCTGCGAAGTCTTTTACCTGTTAAGTGGGCAAGGTGTTCTAAGAGTAGAGGGCCTGGATATGATGATCTCACCCGGCTCTACTTTTATGATTGCACCGGGTGAAGTGCATCAGCTAACAAATAGCGGAGATAGCGATATGACAATGATCTACTTTGCTTTGTTGAAGGATGATTAGGCTTTGACCGGGTCAGGCTTGACTTATTGACAATTAAGCATGTGGATTGATTCACCGATGATGCTTAAACCAATGGCATTTTTCCGGCGGGCATAGGAAAGGTATCTACTATTGGTCACTGGAAAAGCTTGGCAAGGTGCTGAAATGCATGCAATGGCATCATAGATTGTACAGCACAGGGATGGTCTGACGCTGACATCGTTAACCGGCCATTGGGAATCATAATCTGCTGTTCTAAGCTGGTCAGCAGGAAGACTTCGTATATGGATGATAGTCGATAAACACAACAAATGAAGGCGGAGAAACGTCAGAAGGCTTCATATGTCAATAAGTCATGCCTGACCCCGATATGACCCCGATACTTTAATTCGTGCTAATCAGTGTGTATTCGTGGCTAATCTTTGTACGTAATCAGGAAGAAGTATGCGTTCCCACGCAGGAGCGTGGGAACGAGGAATCCACTCAAAATCAACGCTCTGCCTGACATCAAAACCAATGGATTTCCGTCTTCACGGGAATGACGGTCAATACAAGAGCACTCGCCGTCTTCACGGGAAACCAGTTCAAAATAGACGATCTGTTTAGCTAACCCTATCGCGTAGCGGGAACGCCGCTCAAACTTCCCGAGGGTTTAGTCGGGAATCCATATCAATGAAACGCTCTGTTTGATTCTGAAACAGTATGCGTTTTCACGCCTTCGCGGGGGCAAGTTCTCCACGGGAATAACGGGCGTAATGCGTAAATCATGTTACCATGTGAGAGAGGGAGTATTGTTGTAGGCAAAAATCGGGGACTATTTAAACCCTCATTTAGGAGCTATTTCGACAGCCTAGCTTAGATGTGCAGAGCTAGAAATATTTTTTCAGCCAGTTTTTCTGATATACCGGTTGCTTGGGTGAGTTGTTTTCTACTGGCTTTTTTGACGCCTTCAATACCACCAAAATGTTTCAGCAGTGAAATACGTTTGTTTGGGCCGATGCCGTCAATGTTATCGAGGCTTGAAGTAAACATATGCTGCTTCTTGCGTTTACGCATATATTCGCCAGCAAAACGGTGAGCTTCATCGCGTACGCGGGCAACCAATAACAGGGCAGGTGAGTGGCGACCTGGTTTTAGTGGCGTGCCGATGCCAAGCTCTCCTGAATCTAGCCAGCCAGGCCATAGCGTCTCTTCACCTATACGGCGCGCATCACCTTTGGCAACACCTGCAAGCTTTAGCTGATTTAAACCTGCATCTCTTGCACACTGTAGTGCTATTGTCAGCTGACCTCGGCCACCATCAATAAGCATCAGATCCGGGCAAGGAACTGTTTCATTCGCAATGGCACTAAAAAAGCGATCCAGCACAATCTTCATCGCACCATAATCATCGCCTGCAATCACGGTGCTTGTAGATCCATCTTTGTTGATACCATCTAGTTTGTAGCGGCGATAGTATTCCTTTTCGGCACCTTGCCAGCCGGCATAGGTGATAGCAGCGACCATTTGCGTGCCACCTAGATGGGCATTATCAACGGCTGCAATATGTTCAGGTACTATTTTTAATGCGAATAGTTCAGCTAGTGCAGCAAAAGCAGGCTGTTGATCTTCCTTGTGTCGTGTCGCGATCATCTGTTTGCCTGAGTGTGCTATCTGCTGTAACCATTGCAGTCGGGAGCCGCGTTTTGGGCAGTGAAGCGTCGTTTTAGTGGTGGCATTGATCACCGTGATTAAACGATGTAACTCTTGCATGGTCACTTCACAGCACTCTACGAGTATCATTGCCGGTGCTTTCTCTTTTGTATATCGCTCGATAAAAAGAGATTGCAGAATTTCAAGGTCATCAGCATCACTGGCTTGATCAATTTTGATGTTATGCGTACCTAAATCACGACCGCCTCTACGTACACCAATAGAGGCTAAAACACCGGTGCTGTGGTGGATAAGTACAATGCCATCGGCATCATCGGGCAGGTCACTATTTTCAGAGCCAGCAAGAATGGCCCGCAAAGCACGAATGCGATCACGAAGGGTAGTGGCTTGTTCAAATTGTAGAGCGTCGGAAGCTTGTTGCATCTGCGCTTCCCACATTTTGAGCAGAGTATTATTGTTACCTTTAAGAAATTGCCGAGCATCGCTGACCTGCTGTTGATATTCCTCGGTTGAGACAATATTGCAGCATGGGGCTGAACAGCGACCTATTTGATGTTGCATGCAGGGGCGTGAACGATTGTTAAATACCGTATCATCACAATCTCTTAATTGAAAAATAGAGAGCATCATATGCAGTGTTTGATGCACGGCTCCAGCATTGGGAAAGGGGCCAAAATAATCGCCTTTGCTGGTGCGATTACCTCGATAGCTCTGTAATCGTGCATAGGTTTCATCGCTCAAATGGATATAGGGATAGGTTTTGGAATCTTTTAAAAGTACGTTATAGCGCGGTTTAAGCTGTTTGATCAGATTGTGTTCAACTACCAGTGCTTCAGCTTCTGAAGGGGTGACACTGAAGGCTATATCGGCAATCAGTTTTACCATCGCCACCGTGCGTGATGAGAGGGGTTTTTGTTGGAAATAACTGGCGACACGTCGTCTTAAATTGCGTGCTTTGCCAACATAAATCACCTTATGTGTGCTATCTAGCATGCGATAAACGCCTGGTTCACGCGGCAGCCTTGCTAATTCAATCGGTGCTTCACACCACATGCATATAATCGTATGTATCTATAGAGCCACTTGCAAAGATTGACTGCCCCTCTCCGGCGCATTCCCAGCCTGCGTTCAGCATATACAACCACCATGCCCTTTATTGCAGGCTGAAAAAGCACTTAAAGTGGGATTGTCACGCATCTGCCCAGCTTTTTGTAAGTAGTTCTGAAGGATATCGAAATATGTGCTTGTTATAGGTGTTGGGACGGCAATATGTTTAAATATCATGGCTTATTGTCATTCGCACTTGATCTGTAAAATATCGAACCCGAATTCAACGGGGCTGTAGTTTGAGCCAAAGGCATGCATTTAAGCTGTTGGGCAGCAGGCAGCTAGAGGGCATTGGCTACAGAGGGGCTTGGTTTGACAATAACGTTTGCCATGGCTGACAATAAGAGCGTGAAATTCCTTAAATAATGCTACATCGTGAGGTAATCGTTGTTCGAAGTAGTTTTGCATGCTGTCATAGTCAAACTGGTGATTAAAATGCTTTAAACGAACAAATAACCGTTTCGTATAAGCATCAATTACAAAACTTGGTTTATCGAGTGCGTAGAGGAGAATTGAATCGGCAGTTTCAGGACCGATACCGTAAATGCCAAGGAGTTGCTTGCGCAATAATTTAAGCGGTTGTTTGATCAATTCGGCATGGCCACCGCTTTTGTAGTAGAAGAGTGCTAGTTGCTGAAGGTAACGTGCTTTTTGTTGAAAGGTACCCGATGCTCGAATGATCTCAGCTAAATGTTGTTGGTTACTTGTGGCGATAGATTCACAATGCAGCATATCATGCGTTTTTAAATTATTGAGTGCTGTTTCTGCATTGGCCCACGTGCAATTTTGCGTGAGCACAGCGCCAACCATCACCTCAAAAGGAGTATCAGCCGGCCACCAATGCTGGGCGCCATAAGTAGAAAAAAGGCGTTGGTAAACGTCAGTCGCGGTTATTTTTTTCATCTGGAACTTCAACCCGATCCCGCAGTTTACGAATTTCTCCACGATTGAGTGCTCGCCACGTGCCTTTAGGCATATCTTCATCCAGTTTGATGGGGCCAAAGCGTGTACGTAGTAAGCGGCGTACCGGATGCCCAGACTCTTCGAGCGTGCGACGCACTTCACGCCAGCGTCCCCGTAGAATAACAATATTAAGCCAGGTATGACCGTTGCTTTCAGAGCTGACCGTCACCTCCCAGGCATCACTTATATCACCACGGCCAATATCTTGACCGCCGCGGCCTAGTTTTTCCAATGTCTCCATTGATACGGAACCCGCTACACGAGCACGGTATTCGCGCGGTACTTTAGCACCGGGATGGGTGAGGGCACGCGTCAGTGCACCATCATCAGTGAGCATAAGTAGCCCTTCGGTATCCATATCCAGTCGGCCGATTGACTGCACATTTGGGGCAACCTCAAGGAAATCATAGATGAGCGGTCTGCCTTTGTTATCTGAACGTGAACAGAGTTGACCTTTTGGTTTGTGATAGATGATATAGGTATGGGCTTGTTGCACCTCTACGAGTTTTTCATCCACCATGACATGATCGCCGACCTGTACTATCACACCCGGTGTTTCAATAAGCTTACCATTGATACTGATGCGCCCCGCAATAATCCAGCGATCTGCCTCACGGCGAGAGCAAAGACCACAATGAGCAAGGTAGCGATTGATGCGTTCAGGGCTAGAGAGTGCTGCTGTTTCAGGTCGTCCAGAGGTAGCTTTATCACTGCCGCCGGCCGATTTATGATATGGCTTTGCGGCGATCCTTGCTTTTTTACCTTTCTCTTTATGTTTTTTTCTCATGATTGTCGCCTCTGTTGATTGGGAAGATTGTTTATACGCGGTAGCCCATCTTTAATGATTTACGCACTTTTTCCATGCTGCGAGCTGCTTCTCGACGAGCCTTTTCGTTACCCGCTTTGACAATATCGCGTAGATCATCTGGACGTGATGCGATATCAATGCGGCGTTCGCGAATAGGTTGTAGTTCCTCTTCCAGATGTTTGAGCATGCACATCTTACAATCTATGCAGCCTATGCTGGCACTGGTGCAGCCATCTTGTACCCACGCCTGTTCCTCCTTGCTGGAGTACACTTTATGAAAGTCCCATACGGCACACTTTTCAGGTGTGCCTGCATCATCACGGCGAACGCGAGCGGGATCTGTAGGCATCTGCTTGACCTTTTTTTCCGTGACTTTCCACTCTTCAGCCAATTCAATGGTATTGCCATACGACTTACTCATTTTGCGCCCATCAAGGCCGGGCAGCTTGGAGGTGGGCATCAGTAGTGATTCCGGTTCAGGAAAGAGGGGGGGGATGCCTTGACGGTAGAGATGGTTAAAACGACGGGCCACTTCACGTGTCAGCTCAATATGTGGCACCTGATCTTCTCCAACGGGTACACCATCAGCACGGTAAATTAGAATATCGGCGGACTGTAGTAGTGGATAACCAAGAAAACCATAAGTGCCCAGCTCCTTTTCCCGCAGCTGTTCAATCTGATCTTTATAAGTGGGAACGCGCTCCAGCCATGATAGCGGCGTCATAAAGGAGAGCAGTAAGTGTAGCTCAGCGTGTTCGGGTATTTCCGACTGGATGAAAACAACCGCTTTTTCCGGATCAACGCCCACAGCCAGCCAATCGATTAGCATATCCCATATAGTATCTTTAACAATCGAGGGGTTGGCGTAATCGGTAGTCAGTGCATGCCAATCGGCAGCAAAGAAGTAGCACTGATGTTGTTGCTGTAGTTGCAGCCAGTTTTCAAGTACTCCCTTGTAATGGCCTAGATGTAATTTTCCGGTGGGGCGCATGCCGGAAACGATACGTTTAGTTTTGCTCTGTGATAAATCGTTTGTGCTCACGGTATCCTCTTGTGAATAGTGCCGACTGTGAAATAGATTTGAACGTCGTGCATCATTACTGGTGAAGTGTGCGAAGCATAACAAATACCGATGAGGATAGCGATTCAAGCCTTCTTTGTATCACTGAAAATGTAGATGAAGATTTATATTACTAGCTGTCTAGTTTTTTCACGTCGCTGCTTAGCTATGATTCGATGTGCCAGTTTTATATGTGAGGTGTCATCGCTTTAGACCGCAGAGGTGTAAGGGCCGCGGAAAAAATAAAGTATCCAGGTTATGCGCAGGATAGTTGTTGGATTCAAGGCGCCAAATCAAGCGCATAAGCAAGCCCTGAATGGGCGCGATAGCCTACTGCCTTTAGTCGTAACTCTGTGGCAACGCAGAATGCGGACTTATAGACCAGCAGAAT
>JAUZRH010000206.1 GCA_030950555.1 Mariprofundus sp.
CTGATCTGCAGGTTTGTATTCTGGCGGCTGGCAAAGGCAAACGTATGCGTTCAAATTTACCAAAGGTTTTGCACAAGGTGCTTGGACGAGCCATGATCGATTATCTATTGCAAACGGTGGAGTCATTGCGGCCTAAGGGCATAGCCGTGGTAACGGGCCATGCATCAGAATTGGTACGTGAGCATGTGGGTCAGCCTGCCAATTTGGAGTGGGTGATCCAAGATAAGCAATTGGGAACGGGTCATGCTGTAAAGCAGTGCGAAGAGCTTATTCAGGGTGTGCGTGATGTGCTTATTGTGTGTGGTGATACACCGCTTTTAAGTGCCGATACGCTTGCCAATCTAGTTGATGAACACCGCCGTTGTGGTACGGATGTGACCGTGTTAACAGCCGCTCAATCGAAGCCATTTGGCTATGGTCGTATGGTGCGTGATAGTGATGGTCTAGTCACAGCCATTGTCGAAGAAAAAGATGCCTCAGAAGAGCAGAAGCTGATTACAGAAGTAAGTAGTGGCATTTATTGTGTTCGCTTTGAGGTGTTGTTTGATCTGCTGCGTGCGATTGGTAATAATAATGCTCAGCGTGAATATTATCTGCCTGATATTGTTCCTTTGGCAATTACGGCCGGCCAGCGTGTCAGTGCGGTGTTGATGGATGATGCTGACGAGATGATGGGGGTGAATGATCGTATTGACCTAGCTCATGCAGAAGAGTTGATGCAACGCCGTATTATCCGGGATTGGCAGGTCCGTGGGGTGACGATTGAAAAACCTGAAACAGTGCGTATTGAAGCCGGTGTAAATATTGGTCTTGATACTGTTATTCAAGCTGGCTGCTATCTGATTGGAACGACCCATATAGGTGATGAATGTCGCGTCGGACCTAATGCGGTGCTGGTTGATGCATGGCTGGATGATCGTGTAAATATTTTTGCTTTTAGTCATATTCATGGGGCGAGTGTGGGTTCCGACTCTTCAGTGGGCCCTTATGGTCGTCTGCGTCCTGAAGCTCAGTTGGATGAACATGTCCATATTGGTAACTTTGTCGAGATTAAAAAATCAGTGATTGGTCATGGCAGTAAAGTAAATCACCTGAGTTATATTGGTGATACCACCATGGGCAGTGATTGTAATGTGGGAGCGGGTACGATTACCTGTAACTATGATGGTGCCAATAAGTTTAGGACAGAGATTGGTAACCGTGTTTTTATAGGCTCTGATACGCAACTAGTGGCGCCAGTTACTGTCGGTGATAACGCCACCATAGGTGCTGGTGCGACGATCACAAAAGATGTGCCAAAGGGTGGTCTAACGCTCAGTGAACGTAACCCACAACGGTATATTGGTACTTGGAAACGACCCGAAAAGGATAAGCATTAATGTGCGGAATTATTGGTGCCCTGAGTATTGAGAATGCCATTCAGGCTGATCTATTGCATGCTTTAAAAAAAATGGAATATCGTGGTTATGATAGTGCCGGTATCTCCGTGATTGAAGGTGATACACTTAAAAGTGTAAAAGCTGCTGGTAAGCTGAAAAACCTGTCTGAAAAACTGGAAAAAACCGTTTGTGATGGCTTGATTGGTATTGGCCATACTCGTTGGGCGACCCATGGGGTGCCCAACGAGGTGAATGCCCATCCACACCTAGCGGCGCGTTGCGCCATTGTACATAACGGCATTATTGAAAATCATCTTCAACTGCGTCAACAACTTAGTGCTTCGGGCTCACTATTTCTTTCTGATACTGACACAGAAGTGATTCCAGCCCTTTTATCCAGCAAGTTAACAGAACTGTCGGATCCATGGGTGGCCTGGTTTGAAACGCTGCAGCAGCTTGATGGTGCTTACGCTTTAGCCGGCTTGATTGATCTATGCCCAGACTCCTTATGGTTTGCGCGTAAGGGTAGTCCACTGCTGCTCGCCCGTCGGGGTTGCTGCTATTATGTAGCTTCGGATGCCCTAGCTGTGGCGGATTTAGCGGATGAGGTGATGTATCTGGATGAAGGTGAGTGGGGCTTTATTAAGGCTGAAAAATGTCATGTTTTTGATAAGGATTCAAATCCACTGTCGAGTAAATGGGTAGCTATGCCGGTGGCTTCTGGTAGCGCTGATAAAGGTAGCTATCGCCACTTTATGGAGAAGGAAATTCACGAACAACCAGCAGTATTACAGCGTATTCTTAACGCTTATATTGATAGGGATGCTATTCGCTTCCCAGATGCTGAGTGGTTGGCATCAGATGCTCTGCCTGAACGTATCGTGATGGTGGCTTGTGGAACCTCATATCATGCCGCGTTGACAGCCCGTTATTGGTTAGAGCGCTATTTGAAAGTTTCGGTTGAAGTAGATGTGGCCTCTGAATACCGTTACCGTAATCCAGTGATCGGTGATAAAACCCTGTTAATCACACTCTCTCAATCTGGTGAAACAGCCGATACCCTCGAAGCGCTACGCCTGTTTAAAGCGACTACACCAAATAATCGTGCCCTGTCGATCTGTAATGTGGCTTCAGCCTCCCTGCCGAGAGAATCGGATGGGCTGATTGAGTTACTGGCGGGGCCTGAGATTGGCGTCGCATCTACGAAGGCTTATCTGGCGCAGTTGAGTGTTTTGGCACTGCTTTCACTACGCTTTGCTCGGCACGCTGATGCAATGGCACAGCAGGAATTAGAGTCGCATATTGCCAATTTGTGGCGTGCTGTTGATGGACTAAGTCAAATGTTGAAGCAAACAACAGCCATCGCTGCAGTGGTGCCTCTGTTTGCCGAAGCACACGGTTCGCTATTTTTAGGACGTGGACCCTGTTATCCACTGGCGATGGAGGGTGCGTTAAAACTTAAAGAGATCACCTACCTGCATGCTGAAGGTTATGCTGCCGGCGAAATGAAACATGGCCCAATTGCTTTGATTGATCATAAGCTGCCGGTGATTGTCATTGCGCCGCAACAGTATCAACTGGATAAGGTGCTCTCCAACCTGAAAGAAGTGCAGGCACGCGGCGCCAGAGTAATCCTGCTGACTGATCTGCCCGAATCGGATCGTCCCGATGATGTAAGCGGCATTCTGAGTGTGCCAGAAGGTGACTATTTTACAACGCCACTGCTTGTCTGTGTGCCACTGCAGCTGCTCGCCTATGAAGTGGCCCTCTCCAAAGGAACTGATGTCGATCAACCTCGAAACCTAGCTAAATCTGTTACCGTCGAATAGCTTAACTGCACATTGATTCTGTGATGTATAGACGACCAAAGTAGAGCCACTTGCAAAGCCTTAAATAACCATGCATAAAGAGAATTGCTTAAAAGTATCAATCTTAGGGAATTAAAAAGGGAGAGATGAGATGAATATGCTGCGCCAATGGATTTCAAATATAACGATACGAAATAAAATTCTTTTTTTGCTAATGTTACCCATGCTGATGTTGCTTGTGTTGAGTGTCAATTTGGTGATGGATGAAAACAATACCAATCACAAATTACAGGATGTCCGCTTAGCGAGTCAGTTTTTCTCAGTTGCTGGCGACCTCGCTCATCAGATTCAGCGGGAACGTGGTATGTCGGCAGGCTTTATTGGCAGCCAAGGCAAAAAATTTCACGATCAGCTACCGACACAACGACAAGAAACCAAGAAGGCTATTGAAGTATACGATGCGATGCTCTCAACTATGCAGCAGCAATATAATGCCTATAATCATGTTGAAGCGGAGATGAGAGTTACGTTAGCGAAACTGAGCCAGTTAAATCAGACTCGTAGCGCTGTTGACCAATTAAATTTATCGGTTGGTGAAGCAGTGAAATATTATTCAAGCATCAATGCATCGCTATTTGATAGTATTGCAGGGATTATTCAACTGGGATACAATCTGGATCATAGTGAAAGCGTCGATCTTTCCCTGATGCAATCGTCCCTCTACTCTTTTTTGCAGATGAAAGAGCGTGCAGGCATTGAGCGGGCAGTATTAACAGCTACTTTTGCCAAGGATACTTTTACAAGTAGTTCTTTACAAAAAGTTATTCGCTTAATTGCCGAGCAGAATATCTATCAGGATATGTTTCTTAAAACTGCTGAAGGTGATTATCGAACATTAATGTTAGATTTCCTCGACAGTGATCAGGTAAAGCAGGTTGAAAAAATAAGAGCTATTGCCTTAAATCGGGCGCAAGAGGGGCATTTTGGTGTTGATCCTGGTGACTGGTTTAAGACGATTTCTAAGAAAATAAATCTTCTCCGAGAGGTGGAAGTAAAATTACTGCAGGATCTGCAAGGTGAAACCAATAATCTTGCAAACGATGCTATGCAAAAGTTGGTAGCAATCGCAGTCATCTGTTTATTCGTTATTCTGATCTCTCTGTTCCTAGCGAGAGAGCTTACGATCGGTTTGGCAACATCTATTCGTGAAGCTGTTCGGATTTCGCAGGCCATTGCCAAGGGTGATATGGACTGCGAGACTCATCTTGCTAAGAGCAACGATGAAGCGGGGCAGTTGATGAAGGCGCTGGAGGAGATGCGCACGGTACTATTTGCCAATATTATAAGAGAGAAAAATGAGGCCGACAGGCTAAAGGTCGCGCTGGATCAAATTTCTGCACCCGTTCAAATTGCTGATACGGATTACAACATCTTCTATATGAATAATGCTGCCCACAAGATGTTTCACCAGTATCAGAATGAGTTCGGTCAGGCACTGCGCAATTTTCACCCAGATAAACTGATGGGCTCAAATATCGATGTCTACCATAAAGACCCAGCGCATCAACGCCGCCTGTTGGACAAGCTTGTTCAGCCACTGAATTCTGGTGACCTTTCCTTTGGTGATAAAGTAGTTGTTCAAGTCACGGCCAGCCCGGTAATCAATGATGCAGGAGAACGTCTTGCCACGGTGGTTGAGTGGCTGGATCGTTCTGACGAGGTTGCTGTTGAAAGAGAAGTTGAGGCAATTATCACTGCCGCTCAGGGTGGTCAGCTGACCCAACGACTTGCGCTGGAAGGTAAAACCGGCTTTTTCTCTGAATTAAGCCAGGGTATGAATACCCTTCTTGAAGTCACAGAGCTAGCTGTTGACGATACAATCAAAGGTTTGCAGGCGCTCGAACGTGGTGACTTAAGCTATCGTATTACCAATGAATACCATGGCTCATTTGATGCCATCAAACAGGCGAATAACAATACAGCAGCAAAATTAGCTGAGCTTATAGGTTATGTGAACAGGGCTGTAGAAGAAGTGGAAACAGGCTCGGGTGAGATTTCCGAGGGTAATAACACACTTAGCGACCGCACGCAGGAGCAGGCAGCAGCACTGGAGGAGACAGCAGCTAGCATTGAAGAGATCACCGGTACCGTACAGCAAACTGCAGATAACTCACGTCAGGCCAATCAGCTGGCTGTAGATGCCAGAGAACAGGCGGAAAGTGGTGGTAAGGTCGCTGATCAAGCCGTAGTAGCGATGGCTGAGATCAATACCAGCAGTCGTAAAATATCGGATATTATTGGTGTGATTGATGAAATTGCCTTTCAAACCAATCTACTAGCCCTAAATGCAGCTGTGGAGGCCGCTCGTGCAGGCGAACAGGGACGTGGCTTTGCTGTGGTAGCAAGTGAGGTGCGCAGCTTGGCGCAGCGTTCGGCTGAAGCTGCTAAAGAGATTAAGACCCTGATCAATAGCAGCGTCGCGAGTGTGGATGCCGGCAGTAAGCTGGTAGATGAATCTGGAGCCGCGCTAAATGAAATTGTCGCGGCTGTTGCCAAGGTGAATGATATTATTGCTGAGATTGCAGCAGCCAGTGTAGAGCAGACCAGCGGCATTGATCAGATTAACAAGGCCATTGCGCAACTCGATTCTGGTACTCAGCAGAATACAGCGCTAGTGGAAGAGTCTGCCGCAGCTAGTCAGCAGCTCAATGAGCAAGCTTTAGAGTTGCGCAATCTGGTAGCTGTATTTAAACTTGATTAAGACGCTATAGTGATTGGCTTCCCTTCGCGTGGTATCCATTTTCGGATAAGCTCTTGGTTTGAATGGTTCTAGGGGGAGGGGCTTTAGTCCCGCAATATTTTAGTGTTGCTGTGCAACTAAAGTCGCCCCCCCCCCCCAAAAAAAAAGGTCATGCCCGACCTTAGGGCCGCGGAAATAATAAAACATCCAATTCTACTGGTCTATAAGCTCGCCTTCTACGTTGCAGAAACAGTTACATAGTCCCAGCTATGCGCCTGTTTCTGCGCCTTGAATCCAACAACTATCCTGCGCACCTTTTGGATGTTTTATTATTTCCGAGGCCCT
>JAUZRH010000207.1 GCA_030950555.1 Mariprofundus sp.
AGGCTAACTCCTGCTCAATAAAAGAGAAGATATGGCCTCGTGTATCTTTACAGCTGATAAGTGATGCAACACCCTTAATGGTCAATTTTTCACGAACAATGGAGCCGCCACCTTTTAAAAAGGCTTCTGCAACACCATCAACAGAAGAAACTTCATTGAGTTTCACGCAATCTGAGTGAATAGCTATAAACTCAAAAGGTGCTTCGAGCTTCTCAATGGCCCAGGTATTATTGATGGAGACCCATTCTATATGACTTGAAGCTGGCATTTGATAGTGTATATCTGATACTTTTACATTCAGCATCTTTCACCTCACTTCAGTTTTTTCTATTCTTAACATAACTATCGCCAACTAGCTTACAAAAGTAAATATCAACCATCTTTTTTTATCGATTAGGATGCAACATCGTGGCTGGGTCAAGCAAGCGGTTTAACTCATTTTTAGGTAATATTTCCTGTTCCTCACATAGTTGACGCACAGTTTTACCCTCAGCTACAGCCTGTTTAGCAAGCTGGGATGCCTGATCATAACCTATCACTGGTGCCAGCGCTGTCACCATGCTCATGCTCCACTCAATCTGTTCAGCACAGCGCTCAATATTGGCTTCCATGCCAGCAATGCATTTCGTTGTAAACATACGACAGGCCGAGGCTAGTAGGCGCTCAGATTCTAGGAGATTATGAGCCATCACAGGTAACATCACATTCAGATCGAGCAGACCGGAGCTGCCGCCAAAACTGATCGTAGCATCATTGCCAATCACCTGCGCACATACCTGTGCCAGCGACTCAGCAATCACGGGATTAACTTTTCCAGGCATAATAGAAGAGCCGGGTTGCACTGCTGGCACCGTAATTTCGCCAATACCACAGCGTGGACCAGCATTGAGTAGCCGAACATCATTGGCAATTTTCACCAGACTCACCGCCACGGTTTTTAACTGACCGGAGAGTTCAACGGCCGCATCTTGGGCCGCCTGTGCTTCAAAATGGTTGGCTGCCTCATTAAATTTTATACCATACGAGCGCGAAAGCTCCATGGCAATACGACTGCCAAATTCAGCATGCGTATTAAGACCCGTACCAACAGCCGTTCCGCCCTGAGCCAGTTCTGAAATACGGGGCAATACTGATTCCAAACGATGGATTGCCAACTCTACCTGCCGGGCCCAGCCAGAAATCTCCTGACCGAGGGTGATTGGTGTGGCATCCATTAAATGGGTACGCCCTATTTTCATTACGTCGATATGATCCGCAGCTTTGCCAAGTAAGGCCTGATGCAGCTTCTTCAGGGCGGGGATAAGTTCCGTGCTTAATAGATCGGTAGCAGCTAGGTGAATGGCTGTTGGAATCACATCATTGGATGACTGTCCCATATTGATATCATCATTCGGGTGTACTCGCTCCTTCGAATTCAATGCTGCACAACGGTAAGCAATCACCTCATTGGCGTTCATATTGGTCGAGGTGCCAGAACCCGTTTGGAATATATCCAAGACAAACTGCTCATCGAGTTGCCCCTCAATCACCTCTGTTGCTGCTTTGCGTATTAAGTCAGCGCGTGCTTTTGGCAGCCGACCCAAGCTCAGATTCACAGTAGCAGCAGCATGTTTAATATGACCTAGTGCTTTGATAAATTCTCTCGGAAAGCGTAAATTCGAAACAGGAAAATTTTCTACAGCACGTGCAGTTGATGCACCATACATAGCACCCACTGGAACCTGCATAAGCCCCATTGAATCCGATTCATCTCTATATTCACTCATAGTTTTCCCTCTTTTGATGATGCACTGATAGCAAGGTCAGGTCATCATCTTGATCACTGCGACCATCATCATTTAATCTATCTAACAGCGCTTCAGGTAGTTCTGTGATATCCATATCCTTATGCTCAAGCAGCCATTGCCTTAGACGCGCTTCACCAAAATGCTTTTGTCCAAGGCGGCTGGTCGATTCCGTTACGCCGTCAGTATAGCAAAATAGTGTATCACCTGCTGCCAATTCACTTCTGGTAACCTCAAAATTCAGCCCTTTTACCAAGCCTAAAGGAGGCGCGGAGGCCAGCAGTGGTTCAATATCACCGGCTGAAAGCAGCAACGGTGGCACATGACCCGCATTAATCCAAACCAGTGATGAGGACTCGGGCTGCAGTTTAGCCATAAACAGCGTTACAAACCGACCCGCCGTTAAGGTATCACAAAGCGCACTGTTTAGATAAGTCGCCGCCTCTTCAATAGGCCAGTTTGACGTAGCAAGGCCGCGCAACATCGCCTGCAGATTAGCCATCGTCAGCGCCGCTGGATAGCCTTTTCCTGACACATCAGCGATCACCAGCCATATTCGACCATCATCCAGCTCAATATAGTCGTAATAATCACCACCCACAGAAAAGCAGGTTTTCTGAAAACCGTGCAGATCATAACAGGGAATCTGTGGTGTATCCTTAGGCAAGAGTCCCTGTTGAATCTCGCTGGCGATCATCAGTGAATCTTTAAGATCCTCTCGTTCGCGCAAACCTCGCATCGCTGTATTCAGACCGCGTGCAAGGTTACCCAGCTCATCATCCATCATGACAGGTACATGCAGGTCAAACTGCCCCGCCGCCAATTTTCTTAAACCGGAGTCCAACTCATCCGTCACACAACGCAAGGTGCGGCTTATTGTCCATACCAATAACATACTACCTGAAACCGACATTAATAGCAGCACCAACGCCTGCATCAGTAAAAAATGTTTATTCCCTTGATCATCATTGAGGGCCAAATAGACATACGCGGAAAGAATAAGCACAGGAATTAAGCCTGTTACAAAAAACACCAACCAAGGACGATACGATGAGGAGGTAAACTTATGCAGAGCGTAGCCACCATTCAAATCACCTTGAAACAGACCCTGCGAAAAAAGATCGATCCTTAGATTCACACTAAAAACGATGGCATTAGCCACAGCAAGGGCCGGCGCCAGAATACAGGAACCAAAACAAAAATTTAGCGCCAAAGATATCATTAGCACGGGTGACAATGGCGCACTACCTATCAGCGAAGAGATTATGATAGCCAGCAGCAAGTAGATGGCAAAAGCAATACCCGTTATGAGGAATATTTTAAGCACACGCTTAGGAAAGTTGGCCATTAACGTCTCAACCCGGCGGGCGTAGTTTGGCAACTGAGACTTTTGCAGACAGAGGCTCAGCGGCCGACTGGAAAACCAAGCCGCAGTGCCAAAGCTCAGAACAAAAACAACCATATCGAGCAGTGTTAACAGCGGCGATATATGTAACAATCCACTATTACCCGTCCAATGCATCATAGCCTGTCCTAGTGAAAACACCAATAACAAAGGCCATAAATAGAGCGAAAAGCGAATCATCGGATGTTGTAGAATCGCCACTATCCACACCCCTTTATAGCCGTTCGCAGTGTAAGAATCGATGCCAATAGTGTAGGCCCTGGGCGCAGGGTGCTACGAAGCAGATCCGCCGGCCAACGCGCACATTGATGGGCAGCCTGATGCAAAGCGCTTGCTGACGAGAACGAATTTTGATCCCTTGGTTTCTGTAGTAGCTTATAAACGGGTTCTAGTAGCAGCTGAACAATCAACGTATGCGGCACAAGATTCACATACTGCTTAATCCAGTTATCTACTTGCCCCACATCGGCCCGCTCTAGTTGTGCAATTAGATTTTGCCAAGTCAACAGAGCCTTGGCTATATTGGCATCCTGTAAACAGCTCACTCGACCAGGACAGCCATCGGCCAAGGCCATCGCCAAGCTCTTCGTTGCATCAGCCACGCTATGTTCGACACTTAACATACCATCCAATACAGCGCTCAGCTCTTTTTCCGGCAAAGGCAGGCAAGATTGAAGCATACAGCGCGAGCGAATAGTCGCAGGTAAGCGTTCCATATCCGAGCACACCATCAACAAAAGAGTGCCGGGCGATGGCTCCTCCAACCCCTTTAACAGGGCATTCGCAGCCTGATTATTTAGCCGTTCAGCATCATCCAATATCACCACGCGGCGCGCACTTTCACTACCACTTAAGGAGAGAAAACTAAGTAGTTGACGCACCTGCTCAATATTCAGGTCACGTTTCGATTCTAATAAACTAACACGAAACAGATCCGGATGAGAGCCCATCACCATCATCTTACAGCCATGACATTCACCACAAGCGGTGTGCGTTTGGCACAATATATAAGCCGCCAAGCGTTCGGCCAACAATCGTTTACCTATACCTTTCATGCCAAACAGCAGCCATGCATGGTGCATGCGATTCTGTTCCAGCGCCTCAGTAAAGCGTTGTTCTATCTGATCATGACCCATTAATAGCGGGCTGATTCTGTTCAAAGTGCAAACCGCTCTTTGATCACAGCCATAAGCTGCTGCTGCACGCTTTCAATCGCAACAGCAGCATCAATACGTACCACACGTTGCTTATCACTCTCGGCCTGATGGGCAAAAGCTGCAGCAACCCTCTGATGAAATGATATAGCCTCATCATCCAAACGGTTGCTCTTCTCACCGGCCTGTTGCCGTAGCAGCATACGCTGGGCAGCAATTTCTACGGGCAGATCAAACCAGAGAGTCATATCTGGGCTCACACCACATTCAGCAAATTTAAGCATCGGAGCCAAGTCGTTTGATTTACAATCCAGATGACGCGCCGCTAGTTGGTAAGCCATTGTTGAATCACTAAATCGATCGCATAAAATCCAACTACCGCGCTTTAATGCTGGCAGTATCTTTTCTCGAACGTGCTGAGCGCGATCCGCCAAAAATAGCAACAGTTCACACTCAGGAACGGGCGCATGCTCACCGGCGAGGAGCAACTTGCGAATCTGGCTACCCAACGCACTATCCCCCGGCTCAAATGTTTCAACAACCTCTTTACCAATCGACCTGAGCCAGGCTGCCGTCAAGCGTAGCTGTGTACTCTTACCACAACCATCACCACCTTCAAAGGTAATTAATTTACCCATCTAACCTCCATATTCATCAACGAACCTGCCGGTAAATCGTAGCAAGACGATCACTAGATACACCCCAAAAATAGAGCCATCGCAAGCGCCACATTAAAATGATCGTTTTGCGAATACCATGTTTTTCCCAGCGCCTGCTGCTGGTCATCACCTTCTGTTTCAAGCTGGCAATTTTTCCCAGTCGCTTCAAACGTTTACTAAACTCCAAATCTTCCATCAGTGACTGAACGGGAAAGCCGCCCATCTGCACAAACAATGATCGCCTGACAAACTGACACTGGTCACCAGTACTGATACCAGTCAATCGCGAGCGCTGATTGATAAACCACGCAATCATGCGAAAAGCTGAATGGGCTCCAGAAAGCCTAACATCAAACCGACCACCGGCAATTTTTGGCTGTTGCATCACCTCTTTTATGGCCTGCAAACAAGTTACATCAACCACCGTATCTGAATGAACAAACAGAAGCACATCTGACTGGCAAAGGGCGGCGCCTGCATTCATCTGATTAGATCGCCCCTTACTAGAACTAAGCCAGCGAACCGAGGATGCTGCCAAAAGCTTGCAACTCTCATCTGTTGAGCCACCATCAACAACAATCACTTCATCAGCATTTAGCTGCTGCAACTGTTTTAACAGTGTGGGTAGTGCTGCCTGCTCATTCAACACTGGCACAATGACCGCGATGCTGTAGTTATGGCTCAAAAGAGATTCACACCGGCCTGCGGCAGCCTATCTGAACCTAACCGAGGGACATAAATATGAGGATATAGCTTGAGCCGCGCGACAATATGTAAGCCTTGCGGGGTTGAAGCCCCAGAACCATGAAAATCAAGCGTTACGGATATGTTATGCAAGGCTTAATGCCACCCAACCACTTCCCTCTTCACGGAAGTTTGTTAACTGACCTAGCCACGCACGGCCAGCCAAGGCAATCAGTTTCTCTCCATGCATATAAAGGCGAATATCTAATTTCATTGAGCGCCCTTCCAGCTCAATTTTAGAAGCAGGAACCAACTGCTGAACAATCGTATCCTCTCGATCAAGTGATTCAAAACGCTTGCGACTCATCGCTTTGCCAAGCACCACACCCTTGCCACCGTGGCGAGCCGTTGGCTTGAAAACCCACTGCTTACGATCAGCCCACATAAGTTGTTCATCCAAGTCGGCCATGCTATGCGTTTTCGGCGTTACGGCACGAATCAATGCTAACTGTTCTTGCTCTATTGAGCCCTCCAGCAGTCCTGGCTTCCACCAGTCGACCATGCGCGTTTTATCACCAATCAACGCATAACTACGCGGATGTGGATTGAGTATCACTTGTGCTGACTCGTAAGCCGCTCGAATATGAGCCAGCTCCTCACCCTGTAAATAAAAATCGGTATGACGGTTATAGATAGCATCTATCGCCAACTGCTGATAATAGAGCTTACCATCGGTGCCTCTGTGCAGCTCTTCAGGGCTGACCACGCAGACATTGCGCCCATCAGATCGTAACAACTCGGCATAGGCACACATCTCAGGATACATATATTGCGATGTCACATGCTCATCCATAATCGCAATATTCATCCACTGTTTTGGAAACATCGCGCCTATTCTCTCAGGCAGTGAGCCGGGCATCTGAGCGTCATTCATTTGATCTAGCCAGCGCTGCTTGCCAATATAGAGGCCGCCAGCATTATTATTGATCTCAATCAGCTTTGGCCCATTCTCAGTCAGGTGAAAATCGAAGCCCATAAGCACACTGGGCCAAGCTGTCGCAATACGGGCCGCAGCAGGTAGCTCACTCTCCAGTGATGCCAGATAGGCAGGATTATCTTTTAGCTGGAAGACAGTGCGTGAAAACTGAAGCATCGTCTCCAACTCAGAAGCCAAAATAGGTACAGCAGTTTCGCTAGCAAGTGTGGTTGTCATCAGCAAAACCTAACCTCTAAATAAGATCAAGCCACCTTAGCGTGTAAAAAGCTAACCCGACCCGTTTAAATCATGCTCCGCAAGAGCCTATGTATTTGCGGTGGTGTGCTAGAAAGTATCTTCAAAAACGCATACAAACCTAACAATTACAAGCTTCATCCTAGCTGATTACCCATGCAACGCAGCCATCAACCACCGAACACACAGAAAAATCTAGCATCCAGCTGTTAGGGCCACGGAAAGAATAAAGTATCCAGGTTATGCGCAGGATAGTTGTTGGATTCAAGGCGCCAAATACTGCGCCTTGAATCCGAACTCTTATCCTTCGCATAACGGGATAATTATTTATTTCCGCAGACCTTAGGGCCGCGGAAAGAATAAATCATCCACGTGCTGGTCTATAAGTCCGCATTCTGCGTTGCCACAGAGTTACCACTAAAGGCAGTAGGCTATCGCGCCCATTCAGGGCTTGCTTATGCGCTTGATTTGGCGCCTTGAATCCAAACTTTTATCCTGCGCATAATCTGGATACTTTATTCTTTCCGTGGCCCTTAGTTAAAAGTAGTGCGTTCCCTTTCTTTTTAATCGATCGGAACATAGCTGAGCTTTGTATGTAATGATGAGAAACTATAGCGTTGTTTGGATCTTAATCTTCTGAACGCCAATAAAAATGAGCGAACGATGAGATGTCAATGTTGGGATTGGCTATTACGATCTTCGATTCAGGTTGATGCCATCATTTTTACAGACCAGATTATATCGGGCCAACGCCAATTCCAGCGCCACCATGGCCAGATCAATATTCCCACCCTTGGCCAAAGCAAAGTTATCTTTGGCCCGCTGTACGGCTTTTTCAGCCTTCGCCCTGTTTAGGTCTTCTGCACGCTCTACTGCATCCGCCAGTACAATTACATTGTTTGGCTGCACTTCAAGATAGCCGCCAAGCACGATGACTTCCAAACATGTGTTCGCTTCATCCCTCTGTTCTCCACGGCAATCTAAGCGTAACACACCCGGTCGTAAGATAGCCAACAGTGGCGCATGGCCAGCCATGATACCCAATTCACCACTACTGCTACAAGCGATCACCTTGCTCACCTTACCCCGGTATATCTCCTCTTCAGCCGTCACAACTAAAATATGAAAGAAGTTCATTTACCCCCCCTAAGCCATTGATATAGCGATTCAAGTATGGATTATCCGTTACTCCCATCTTCACGGGAATGACGAGAAAAGACATTTTCAAGTTTGAATCACCATACTCGATGTTTCTCTTTTATTGCGGAAAATCGAAGCCCGTGCTTGAACTCAGCTAGGTTATCTTCAAAATACAAATAAAGCCACACCTTCGGCACTTAACCACATCCGTAAAACAGAGCCAATTGCAAAACTCTGGGTGGATGAGCGGCAATCCCACTTTGAGTCCATTTTTGAGGTGGAATGAGGTGCATGGTGGTTCCATGGAGCAAACAACAGCGCGGGTTGGGCCAAAGTGGGGCCGCCGATCGC
>JAUZRH010000208.1 GCA_030950555.1 Mariprofundus sp.
AGAGAAAATCCAAACATAAAGATTTTGACCTTCTCTGTGGTTCAAGGTTTTCCTGTTTGATTCTTGCTATGCTGGGTTAGCTAGATTGGTGATCCTTTTACTCCATCCTGAAGTGGGCTTATGAGGATATCAGTCTGCGCACCTGGCCGGCCATATACAGAGGTAGTGACAAGAGTTGATACGATCTGCTACTTCCATCAGGCAAGGTGTGTGTGTCGCTCATCATGCTTGGTATATCAGCATTCAGTCGCACAGCAACGGGGGATCGTTTTTCCTTGATAAACAGGTGCAGTGATTTCAGTGAACCACTTTTCCCTGCTTTGACCTCCACAGCAACGGGCTGGTCTCCTTCAATGACATAGTCGAGTTCCGCTGAACTGGAAGCTGCTTCACGCGCCCAATAGTGCAGATGCGGTTGTAGATGGGCATCAAGACTACTTAACAACTCCTGCCCTACCCATTGCTCAGCCAGTGCTCCCTGATTAATCAGTAGTAGATCCTCTTGCAGTGCCTGCCAACTGACATTCATCATGGTGGATACGAGTCCAACATCCAGAAATAGCAGTTTGAGAAATTTTATATTTTCCTCAGCTGAAAGAGGTATGCCGTTGGCAGCACTACGTAAAACCTTATGAATCACCCTGGCCATATCGAGTTGATTCAATGCCTGAGCGACGCGTGGCGTTGGCATACCCTTATTGATCTCACTGTATTTCACCTTTCTGCCAATCAGTGTCGGGGCTTTGCGAAAGGCCAGACGAATCAACTCCTGATCTTGGTTACGGGCATATTTAGCAAAATCATCGGTAAAAGTGGCGAGAAGATCCTGCTTGATCTGTTCGGCCTGCCGATAGTCCGATAACTCGGCAAACGATTTCACAACTTCAGGCATGCCGCCAATAGCCATGCACTGCCTGAGTAGTCCCATCAGCTTTCCATGCAAAGGGGCAGGCAGATCATCATCTATCTGCCAAGTTTCGATATATTCAGCCAGAGACATTTCGCCAACAGCTCGCAAGAACTCGGTAAAGTTCATCGGATGCAGGTGCATATAGCTAATGCGCCCTACAGGCATCGAAAACGATGGCGATGCTAATTCAAAATCCAGCAGTGATCCCGCTGCTATAATGTGTAAGTTCGGCATTTCTTCGTAAAAATAACGCAGACTAGCCAATGTTTTCGGGGCTGCCTGAATCTCATCGAGAAACAAGATTGAGCTGCCCTGCCTAAGCGATTTATTCAGCATCAGGCGCATGGCTGCCACAATTTGCTTCGGATCATTGGAGGCAAACAGATCTGCATATTCCGGGTTGCGTTCAAAATTCAGTTCGACCAATTCTAGTTTCCGTTGTTCAGCAAACAGACGAATCAGCGTGCTTTTACCAACCTGCCGGGCACCACGCAGCACCAACGGCTTATGCGTTTGTTGTTCAAACCATAGATCGATCAAGTGCGATTGATGCCGGTACATTTCGATATGATAGGCGGAATAAAACAAAACACAAGGTTGTTTTAAGTAATTTTAGAACAAAACACAAGGTTGTTTCAGTAAAATAGGGCGCAAGCCTTTCATCTTATACCCAGGTTATATGCTTTGCAGATAATACCTCTTGTGAATTGATGTCGAATCGTTAATATGTACATATTAAGTGTACATTTAAGGATATCCTATGAAAACAAATGCCGTTGATTTACGCCGTAACATGAAAGACATTATGCGTGCTGTTGATCGCCATGAGCCTGTGAAAATACTTTACCATGGCAAGGAAAGAGCTGTGATTCTTCCCATCAAACAGCCTGTAGCTCCGGCTATCAGAAATCATCCGTTCTTTGGTATGGACAAGGATGAAGGCTACGTAGAGGCCGTGATTGATAAGCTGCGTGATGGACGTTATTGATGCTGTTTGACACCGATGTGCTTATTTTTGTGCAGCACGGCAATCGCAAAGCCGCCGCGTTGGTCGAGCACACCGATCAACGTTACATATCTACCCAGACATATATGGAGCTATTACAGGGTGCAAAAAACAAAACACAGCACCGCATCATTCAGCAATTTCTCAAAGACTTTGCCTTTACTGTTCTGCCGTTGACAGAAAATATCGGCCATCGCGCCTCTGTCTATGTTGAGGAATATGCTTTATCTGATGCTATGCGCGCCGGAGATACCATCATTGCCGCCACGGCAGTTGAACATCACTTGCCTCTATCAACAGCAAATGCCCAACATTTTCGTCCCATCAAGGAGTTGGAACTAAAACTATTCAAGCCATGAACTGCATGGAGAGCATCGAAAACTACCAAAACCGTTGAAACATTGGAGGCAAACAGACGAATCAGCGTGCTTTTACCAACCTGCCTGGCACCGTATTTATTCGCCAACAGGGTAAGAATAGAAAACACTCGGAAGCTCAAGCCATGGCGGCGTTGATGATTCAAAATCTGGCAGGAGTTACACTGACGGAACTGTCCAGAGCAATAGATCGGGAATTATCCGCCCTGAGCCAGGCGGCGGGAAGGCTGCGCAAACGCATGGTTGAAACATACCCTTGCAAAAAAAGGCCAATAATATCTCCGATGTTGTCAAAACGCCTAAATGTCAAGCCTGACACGGGACACGACACGGTTATCTGGTTATCGATTGTTAAATAGAAGCTCAGTAGTGACGGGTAAAATAGGGCCCCTTCAAACAAATAGATAGACGTGTTATACTAAGTAATACAATATTTCGATCATAACTATGAATCATGGCGTACTCAAAGTGAGTTATATAAATGAGCAAAATTAGAACTCTATCAAATGCACCAATCATTGAGGCACTAGTTGACATTCAAGTTCAGCTACCTGCTGATA
This sequence comes from Mariprofundus sp., assembly GCA_030950555.1. Taxonomy (GTDB): domain Bacteria; phylum Pseudomonadota; class Zetaproteobacteria; order Mariprofundales; family Mariprofundaceae; genus Mariprofundus. Next base: position 2,854 of record JAUZRH010000208.1, read on the forward strand.
TTTCAAAACAGCATATTGATGATTTGAAAAACGAGCTTAGTGATTCATATCCAGAATCAGAAGACCTGTTTTCGCTAAGTGCTCAAATAAAAATTGAGCCTTCTGGTGAGGCTCCATCTTCTGAACATCAACAAAAATATACTGGGTGCCGTTTAAGATCATCTGATAAATCACATATAGTTCAGCTTAGAACAAATGGCCTCAGCGTAAGTAGACTAAATCCATATGTGACTTGGGATGACTTGGAATCTAATGCTACTGAACTTTGGAATCTATACGTCAAGCACCTTAGACCCGAGTTTATCACTCGAGTTGCATTACGTTATATCAACAGAATTGAGGTGCCTCTACCCGTAAGTGACTTGCACGAATATCTCGTTACTCCTCCCATTGTGCCTAGTGGCTTGCCGAACAGAATCAGTGAATTCGTAAATAGAATTGTTATTCATGACCAGAATATCGATGCTCGTGCTATCATTATACAAGCATTTGAAGGGGTTGCGAATGATAAAACTTTGCCTATAATACTAGATATAGATGTATTTAAAGAAGGTCGCTTAGAAACCGATGATAAAGATATATGGAATAAATTTACTCAGCTTAGAGACTTAAAGAACCAAATATTTTTTGAATCTCTAACTGAAAAAACAATAGGGATGTATGAATGAATACTGCAACAGCATTAGCTTTTGATGATAAGTGCTATACTCCAATTTCATTTGGATTTGAAACTAACTCTGAACCTAACGAAGCCATAATACAGTTACGTAAAATTCAACAGCAATTTCTTGAAAGCAATTCATTCGGACTGAGAAAGGAACCTTTACGACAAGAAGTGGCTGAAGTGTATGCTGATTGCAATGAAGAAAATTGGGATGGCTGTGAAGCCATTGCTATCGCTGAATCCACATATGATGAAGTAATCAGATTGGTTGAGGGTCTGCCTTCAAACATACCTTTGCCATCTCCATCACCGGAGCCAACTGGTGAAATTTGTCTTGAATGGTATTCCCATCCGCGTTGTGTGTTTTCTATTAGTGTAAATAGCACAAGCACGATCACTTATGCAGGCCTCTTTGGATATGAAACTTTGCATGGCACGGTCTTTTATGGACAAAGCCTACCTAAAGTAGTCATTGAAAATATCTCTCGAATAACTGCCTAAATGGGGAAGGCAATTACAGACCCTACTGAATTAATCGGTCGCCATATTACTCAGAAATCGTATTACAGATCAGGTGATGGAACGGTCAAGCACAATGCATTTATGCCTAACAAAAATGGAGAAACATCCGTTTACCAGATAAACGGATTATCCAACGAAGAAGTTTGGGAGATTGGTGATAGATTTGTTGGTGCCATCATAGGCAGGCATATATTAGGGCACGCAGAAATACCGTCTGGCAGTATTCTAAGTAAAAGTCTGTCAATAATCCCAAAGCCAAAACCTCACCCACTGCATGCAGATATAATGAATTGGCCCGAATCATCTTCTGAAAAAAAAGCCCTAGCAATAAAGCTGGCGGCTGAAGCAAGCTTAAAATTGAGAAAGGCTGTGTAAATAATCGTGTCTGGCACCTTGATCACTGCAGGCAGATCATTCGCCAGCCTGCTTCGAAACTCTATCTTTCACACTCCTCAACAACGCGGGTAACATTGTTGCCTGAAGCAGGTCCATGCCAGAATAACATACGTTCATATCACACCTCATCTTATGGCTCACCGGCCATTATACTACTCTGCTACCGGAGAGACATAAAAAGGCAGGCCTTATTTCGCGGATAGTTGTTGGAATTCCGAGGATGTCAACTTGCCGCACCCGGTTCGAGTAGCTTTGCGCACATACTGCGAGATGAGACTTGAATTCATGGATTACAAGCTGCATTTACGATCTCTTTTCCACATGGATCCCTGAAAAAAACAGGCCTAACTCCGTTGGAGTCAACGCATCAACATCAATGTTGGCTCTTGGGATTATTGCATTTTCACCGCTCCCGCCATATGCTGGTGATGCGATGGAATACAGTTACCTTAATGATACCGTAGTGATGCTGGCTGCGACCGTACTGGCCGTAGCGTTTTTTCTGCGCATGAAGCTGCCTCCGATTCTGGCCTACCTCGTGGTTGGCGTGGCCGTGGGGCCGTTTGGATTCGGGCTGATCAACGATGTTGAGCATATCCGCACCTTTGCCGAGTTCGGCGTGGTATTTCTGCTATTCTCCATCGGTCTGGAATTCTCGGTACCATTATTGATGCGCATG
>JAUZRH010000209.1 GCA_030950555.1 Mariprofundus sp.
AATAGACCGTCATTCCCGAGGGTTGAATCGGGAATCCATATCTGAAACGCTCTGCTTACATAAAACCAATGGCTTCCCGCCCCACGCCTTCGCGGGGGCAGGTTCTCCACGGGAAGCAAGGAGCGGTGTTCCCGCTACGCGATAGGGTTCATTAGACGGCCCAAATCAATCAGACCCCTGTCCGTCATTCCCGCGAAGGCGGGAATCCATATCTGAAACGCTCTGCTTACATAATACCAATGGCTTCCCGCCCCACGCCTTCGCGGGGGCAGGTTCTCCACGGGAATGTCGAGCAAAGAGACGGCTTGTTCCGTGCACCTCAATCATGACGTAAATTGTTGTAATCATTGTTGTCCCGTCTTAAAAGGGAAACCGCGCCTTGAATCCAACTACTATCCTGCGCATAACCTGGATGCTTTATTCTTTCCGTGACCCTAACGTTCCGTATTCTATCTCCTGTCTTTCCTCTGCGCACTCTGCGGTGAAAGGCTCTAAAGCGATGACACTTCAAACATATAAAAGCTGGAGCATCGAGTATAACCAAAATCATTACGAAAGTACTGATATGATTGCAAGACCTGAGCTCTGATGCTAGCGGCGAATGAAATAGGGGATCAAGGTAAGTGTGCTGCCTATGCCCACCATGAGGGTGGTGCTGGATATGAAGTAGGGGAAGATCATGAGTAATAATCCGCAGAGAAGTGGCGTAATTTTGTAAACTTTTTTGCCATAAATGAAGAATCCCAGGCCTATTGAGCTAAAAAACAGACTCCAAAGTAGTAATGCGGCATTCAATTTGTATAGCTCATAGGATCGCCTCACAGTAGGTTATTCTGGGTTACTCTTTATGCCGCTAGTTCGAATGGCAAGGTTGAGGTGGGTCCATGTTGTTGATGAACATGGAAAGAGTGGCATGGATGTGTAGCTTGCAGCGCTCTGGCAGTAGCTGGGCTCCGAATTTAATGCGTGAGGAATAACTTATGTCGCATCCTGAAGTAAAAAAAGCAGTTTTAGCCTATTCGGGCGGACTGGATACATCGATTATCCTTAGTTGGTTGCAGGACACCTATGACTGTGAGGTGGTAACTTTTACCGCTGATTTGGGTCAGGGTGATGAGGTGGAAGATGCGCGTGCCAAGGCGAAGGCGGGCGGTGTTTCATCGATCTATATCGAAGATATGCGCGAAGAGTTTGTGCGCGACTTTGTCTATCCGATGTTTCGCGCCAATGCGATCTATGAGGGCGAGTATCTACTAGGCACCTCGATTGCGCGTCCACTCATCTCCAAACGGATGATAGAGATTGCCAATATTGAAGGAGCTGATGCGGTAGCGCACGGGGCAACGGGTAAAGGTAACGATCAGATTCGTTTTGAACTCGGCTTTTATGCGCTCAAGCCCGATGTTCAGGTGATTGCACCTTGGCGCGAATGGGATCTGGTTTCACGAGAAGATATGTTGCGTTACGCAAAAGCGCATAATATTCCGGTTGAACGTAAGCGTGAAGGTACCAAGTCGCCCTACTCGATGGATGCCAACCTGCTGCATATCTCTTATGAAGGTTATGATTTGGAAGACCCGTGGAGTGAAGCATCAGAATCGATGTGGCGCTGGTCAGTCTCCCCTGAAAATGCACCCAATGAAGCAGAGTATCTTGAGCTAGGTTATCTCGGTGGTGATATTATCTCCATCAATGGCGTGGCAATGACGCCGGCTCAGGTGTTGACGGCGTTGAACCGAGTGGGTGGTAAACATGGTATTGGCCGTATTGATATCGTTGAAAATCGTTATGTCGGGATGAAGTCTCGTGGTTGTTATGAAACGCCGGGTGGTACGATTATGCTCAAGGCACATCGAGCAATTGAGTCGATTACACTGGATCGTGAAGCGGCCCACTTAAAAGATGAGTTGATGCCCCGTTATGCAAAAACGGTCTATAATGGTTACTGGTTTGCGCCGGAACGTGTGATGCTGCAGCAGGCGATTGATGCCTCGCAAGCAACGGTCAACGGTGATGTGCGCTTGAAGCTTTATAAAGGAAACGTCCAGGTGGTTGGCCGTCGTTCTGATCAGTCGCTTTTTGATGAACGTCTTTGCACCTTTGAAGATGATGAGGGCGCTTATGATCAGAAAGATGCTGCCGGATTTATCAAGCTGAATGCTCTACGCCTGCGTATGTCTTCTCTCGCTGGCCGCTAAGTTAAACACAAAGGATTTGAAATGAGTTACTACGATACACCTACCAAGGTGTTACATAAGGGTATGGCATTAACCGTTGTTGTGCAGGTGGGCTTAAGCCTATTTATGCAGCACCCAAAACCCAATGTTGTACGTGATCCGCTGGCGCTGCAGCTGTTTGATGCGCATGAGTGGGTTGGTATAGCGGCCACACTTATTGTGCTAGCGCATGTTACGTATAGCTTGATGTGTAGTGGTCATGCATCGTGGCGCACGCTGTTGCCTTGGTTGACTTCCGATGGGCGTAGTCAGCTCGGTAAAGAACTGGGCCAGGTCAGTTCGTGGTTTAGCAAGGGCTTGCCACATCCGGATGCGTCCCATGCGCTGGCCTCTACGATTCACGGTTTCGGTCTACTAGCAGTGCTGATGCAGGGGTTCACAGGTGTCTGTATTTTCTTAGGTATGGCCGAAGATGGTACTGTCACTGAAGGTGTCCATGATGTGATGGAGCTGCATGAAGGTATTGGGATGTTTATTATCGCTTATCTTCTGCTGCATGTAGCTGCAGCTATCTGGCATCAAAAACAGGGTCACGATGTGATTAGTCGGATTAAATAGGCGGCTGTTGTCTCAAATGAGCCTGACTTTTTAAGTCGGGGATTTTTTAACTAGCTATCAAGCTGTAAGGATGGCTAGTGTTTGCGTGAAATAATAAACACAGGAGCTACTCTATGATCTACGCAACACCGATTCGTATTCTCCACTCGCTGCTGGCGCTCTGTATGATTGCACAGCTGGCAGTAGGTGAGCTGATGGATGTACCCGGAGCCGCAGAGGAAGAGCCTGTTGCATTGATCCAAATGATTACCCCGGCCTTGGCGCATGGCGGTGCTCACCATGCAGATAGCACATTGGTGATTGTAAAAGAGACTCTTGGCTTTGAGGTGCATCAGTATTTAGGGCTGACGATTGCCGCACTGTTGTTGATGCGTCTGTTGTTGGCTTTTACATCATTGCCGGGTGCTGGTGGTCGCAATCTCTTCCCATGGTTGAGTGGCATGGGCATGGCGAGCTTGATCAGTGAATCGAAAGCGCAGTTGGGCGGCTGGCTAAAGGGTCGGCTGGCAGCACCAGAAGAGGGCGAAACTGTTGCCAAAGCCGTACATGGTTTGATGCTGTTGACGGCATTCTCCATAGCTGTTGCGGGCGTTGTGCTCTATTTTGGCTGGAATGCTTTGGGCGAACAGACGGCGTTTATTGAAACGGTAGGTGCGATCCATGAAACATTGGTTGGTCTACTTGAAGGTTTACTGGGTTTGCATATTTTAGCTGTAATTATCCATCAGCGCATGGGTCACAATATTCTAGCTCGTATCAAGCCGGGCGGTTAATTCACCACCTACTGCGTAATACAGCTCGGGTGGACTTTTAGCCTAGTCTATCGAAATACAGTGGTATTGGTACAATTTCATTCTCATTTTTTGGCTTTTTATAATGATCCAACTATGGATTGTCCGTCACTCCCGAGGTTTAAGTCGGGAATCCACATCAAAAAGAACGCTCTGCTATGCGTTCCCACGCAGGAGCGTGGGAACGAGGATGAATTCCCGCCCCACGCCTTCGCAGTGGCAGGTTCTCCACGGGAAGCTTGAGCGGTATTCCCGCTACGCGATAGGGTTCATTAGACTGCCCGAATCAATCAGACACCCGCCCGTCATGCCCGAGGGTTAAGTCGGGAATCCACATCTGAAACGCTCTGTTTGACCTCGCGAAACCTGTTATAATCATAATTGTCCCGTCTTAAAAGGGAAGCCGAACATGGCATCCGTTCCTTGCTGGGTTGTTAAAATGTTTGCGGCCCAGCATCATCAATGCTTGGTGCAACCGTTTCTGCGGCAGCATCAGCTGAGTCAGTAGGCGTGATCTGGGGAGCCGACTCAAGTGGCGTATTCGTAGTTTCAGCTTCGGCAGGCTCTACGGTGATGTGTATGCCTGTTGATGTCGTCGGTTTGATGATCTTATTTAGTATATTTTCAACTTCAGTCAGTTTTTCGCGCGTTTCAGGATTTACCAGTTGGCCAATCTCCTGCACGCGTGCAAGGGTTTTTTGCAGCTTTTCACGTATCAAATTTTCGCGGCTGTTGTTTAGTTCATCGCCCAGTTTGTTTAGTTGAGATGTTAATGAGGCTATCTGTTGTTTAAGCGTGCTGGTCTGTTGTCCAATCATCATGCCTTGCTCTTCAATGCCGCTCAAACGATCCTGATTTTTGAGAGGGATCGCTTGGTCACTTTTGGCAGACAAACCGATTAGTGAAATGACTATTGCAACGCAGCCCAGAATGATGCCGCTTTTGCCGGATGAGGTTTTCTCTATCCTTGGCTGATCGGCCATGCTGGGATGTTCGGTTAGACGGTTCGTTTCGGTGCTGTCTTCTTTTTTTAGTTCCTCATTCATATTAACTCCCTTGTGCAATTCGTTTGTCTGGCGGGACTATCGGGCTTAAGGTGATCGTCGTAAACGGGAGGGAAGGCGAGTCAAAAATAGCATGGTTTGAGGTGCATAGTGCTAACTATGGACGATAAATCAGGTTATTTCAGGCAGTTATCCCAGCCGCACGCAGCATATTGATCAGCACGATAGTCTCCTAACAGTAGAAAAGACGATTGACGGCTAATTATTGCACTCAACGCCGCGCTTGCCAATGCTCAGGTTTGGGTTCCCACGCAGAGCACAGAAATAAAAAGGGGAATGAATGCACGAAACAAGGCCTGAGCCCGTCTTCTATCACGAATTAAAGCGGTATTATTTTCCTGTTGGGTCGCTGCCGAACCAGGTTTTGCTATAGCGTAAGCCTAATTTGGGAGGCATGTTTACCGTTTGGCTGGCGAAAATGGAGAGGCTTTTTTTGAGTGTGTATTCAAGAGTTAGCGTGGTGCTGGGCTCTCTTGCAATCGCTTGATCTACAGTAAGCATGATTTTATCTGATAGCTTGCGGCCAGCTTTGATGGTGGCCCCATTTTGATCGCCGCCTACCTCAAATAGATCCAGGCCAGAGGCTCGTTTGACCCTATTTTGTACCTCTTGCATCATGGTGCCTGGGCCCAGAATAAACGCTGCTGCTGTCATCAGGTCGCTGGCACTATCTTGGCCGAGAGAGGATAGTGGACGGCCGGTGGCAATCCAAGAGAATATCTCGGCATTGGACATGGCGGGCTCAGAGAAGAGCTTCGTGCTCAATTGATCTGTGGGACCCGAAACGATAACACCTGCGACTATGTTGCCGATCTCCCGGGCCGCCTTGATATAAATCGTTGGCCGCTTGGGGTTGCCGGTGAACTGCACACGGCTTTCCTTCATAATATTCAACTTTATACTGCGAAACTCAATTTTTCCGCTGCTAATGGCTAGTGTTCCGACCACCTTTGGTTGGGTGATGCTGCCGCCTAGGTGAAGTGTTCCTTGCGGTTTCAAGCGCATGCCATGCCCATAAATCTCACATACATCACTGAGTGTCAGGTCGATATTCAGTGCTGATAATGCTAGTTGCTGGGGGCTAGGCGTATCATCATTTGGCCATTGCAGATCGGGCGTTGGTGATGGTTGTGACGTTGGTATCTCCAGTTTCATTCTGTTTATGGTTAATTGCCCTTGGATCACTCCCAGCTGCTGCTGTTTGGTGACAGCAATGGCACCTGTTACCTCCATCTGCTGGCTCGGTAAATCGATCATAGTGAAGTGATTGAGATGAATATCCGGCAGTGTCTGATCGGCGATATGAATAGGCCCTTTCATCTTGAGGTCACCGGCGCCGCTTATTAACTGTAGCTCTGCGTAGGGGATTCCCTCCTTTAAGGAAGAGCGCACACTGCCATGAATATTAACGCCAAATTCTGCTATGCCAAAACGCGCAATCTCTACCTGAGCATTGCCTTTCATGGTTTTGAACGAGGGTGGCATTGGCCATGTGGCTTGCAGCTGGCTGCTACCTTGCATCGCTGTTAGTGCTGGTAGTAGCGGCTGCAGTGCTGAGAGTTTCGGTAAATTGATGGTAAGTTCACCTTCGCCGTGGGCTTGAGATGGCATGCTTAGGCGCCAAGGTTGTAGGCTCCATTGCAGGGGGCTATGACCATGGCTTTGGATCAAGCCGCCGCCTGGTGTCGCTCCGTTAATCTGCCAGCGAAGTTGTGATTGCTGATACGATGCCTGCAACAGTAGATCATGTAGAGGAAGTTGCTTATTGAGATCATCTGCAAACATAGGCTGTTGTATCTGTATGGTTGGAGAGCTTATTTTTAGCTGGGCGATGGGTGCATTCGGTTTGCCGGCGAGTAAAAGTGAGATGTCTGCCTGACCGGTGAGATGGAGGGGGAGCTTCTGCTGGATGGGATCATCGCTTTTGAGCGTGACGGCGTGAATTATTAGCTCACTGTGGAGTTGTTTTTCTGTGATAGCGAGTTCGATGTGCGAGGCTGCGCCTAACAGTGATATTTTTGACGGGCTTATCGATAGATCGCGACCATGGATACGAAGGGGAACTCTCTCGGCACGCAGTATGTCGCGCTGCTTAAATCGTAAGCGACTATCGGTGAGTAGATAGGTGCTGTCGGTCGGATTGCTGATGTTGCCGGTGAGTGTGAACTGGCTCTCGATGCTGCCACTGCTCTGCCAATGTAGTTCTGCGATGTTCTTTTTGATAGCGCCCTTTAGCTGTAGTTTCTTGATCATACTCTCGCCATGTTGGCTGATTTGGGCTGCTGTGAAATGGTACAAGCTATCTTGCTTCGCGTCATAATGGCCATCGAAGTGGGCTGTGCCAACAGAGATGCTATTGAGTTGTAGTTTGGTGAGCTGGGCATTAAGGTCGACTTGCGGTGCGTGCGTATCGCCATGAAGGTGGATCGCAGCATTTAGCTCGCCTGAGCTATGATCGATGCCGGCCAGGAGAAGCGCTGGTGCGATATCAGCACTGGTGAGTGTTCCGGAAAGATCGAGCCTTTTTTCTGTGCCGCTACCTGTCAGCTGTAGATGCATACCGAGTGCCTGCAACTCTCCACGGTCGAGTTGCCACTGCTGGTCATGGCCGTGACTCTCCAGCTTGATGCGCGCTGTTAGTCCAGCTAACTCACCTTTGCTAAGGCTGCCTTTGCTCTGCCACTGTCTATTTTGTGCTGACCATTGAGCTTTGAATTGGCCCGTTAGCACGCCTTCTGCTTGTTTGAATGGAGCATGCCAGTCGGTGAGGTTGAGGGTGGCGAGCAGTTGCTCATCGGCATAGTGCAGTTGCAGGGCGATACTTTTATCCTGTTCGCGTACGCTTGCGGTGGTGTTATGTGGCGTCCAACGGCCTTGAAGCTGTAGTGGAATATTCCGTAGAAGTCGTTTTTTGCTGCTAGCTATGCCCTCGAGATGCCACGTGGCGGTAGAAAAATCTACCGGTGTGGCAATGCTCCATGGGCCACTGTAACTGCCGTTTGGATGATGGAGTTGCAATCCACCCTTGGCTTTAAGGCCTGTTTTGTCTCTTGTCCAGGCGCCTTGGAGTTGGCTTGTGAGTGTCGCATAGCTGATATTCAGCGCGGCTTTTCCCTGTTGTAGTTGTTGGCCAGAGAGCTTGAGCGTAAGGCGCTCTTTTTTACTGCGGATAAGTGTGGCAACGAGCTGCCACTGGGTCAGGGTGCCGCTTAGCTGTAGTGAGAGCGCACCTTGGGGGAGGGTACTATGTAGTTGCCCTGCGATGTTTTTTCCGAGATGCAGTTGTGCAAGTTGTGTGTTGTGAATACTGGTTGTTGCATGATCGGGGCTAATGATATCGATCTGCTTCACTGTGATAGCTATGATTTCAATAGCTAGGGGCAGGCTGAGGGGAGGTGCAGATGCTGTGCTGGATGGAGTGGGGGTGCTTCGATGCTGTTGCAACTCGATGCGTGAGGCGGTGATGGAGCTGATACTTAATTGGCGGCTAAAGAGCTGCCAGAGCGAGAGCTTGATAGATGGATTCTCTATTTGCATAGATAGCTCACTGTTATGAATGAAAATGCGATCTGCTTTCCAGGCGGCTAGGGGTTGGCCAGAGAGGCCTTGAATCTCGATGTTACCGTGACTCTCGTGAGAGAGTGTTTTGACCAGCCAGCCTCTGCCGGCATCACTGCCCAGCCAATTATAGGCGGCAAAAATAGCAGCCATAAAAAGGGCTACGACGAGAGCCACGAGTAGTAAACATCGCTTCAAAATAGGTTGCCCAATGAGAGGTAGAATTGCAGCTTCTTATCCCACAATCGCCGTTTTAATGGGGTGGCTAGGTCGATGCGTAGGGGGCCTGCCGCAGTGTGAATAATGATTCCTGCTCCGACGGACCAGGCTGTAGGCGAGGCTGAACCAACGGTTTGCCATACTTTAGCAACATCGGAAAAGAGCACCGGTGAATAGCTGTCGCTATCCGGTTGGAAAATGAGATCTAAGCCGGCAAATGTTTTCATCAAGCCACCGCTTGCCAATCCATCACTGCCAATCGTACCTAGTGAATCGAGTGCATAGCCTCGAGCGCTGGCTGCGCCGCCAGCAAACTGACGGTAACTCTTGGGCACACTGGTTTGCAGTTGGAGTGTTCGACCAAAACCTGCGCGTGGTGAGAGCAGTAGATAGCTGGTGGGGGTGAAGAAGAGGCGACCCGAGAGGTCAAACATAGGCCAGAAACCAGGGCGATTGACACGTTGTGGTAGGCTGATTGATGCATTTAATCGCCATCCATGCTCAGAAATCATGCCGCTGCTGGCTCGATCAATGAGCAGTTCGATGCGTGGCCCTAATGTTAGCACGTTGCGTCCCGCTTCATGATTATTTTCAGCCTGCAGGGTGAAACGGAGGTGATCTCTGCGGTTAAACTGATACTGCCAGAATGGCCCACCACTAAGTGAACTGTAACGACGCCCATCGCTATTTTTGTGCAGGAAGTCGGCATTGATACCTACCTTTTGATCGGGAGAGGGCCAGGTGGGTAGCGTCAGGGTTGCACCTGTCCCCACGGTGCTGCGCGAAGCTTCGCCGCGAAGCGCGTATTCAAGTTTTCCCTGTTGCAGGCTTCTATCTACCCAATGGCTCGCCACGCCGATGCCGGAGTCTGTGGCGTAGTTAATGTCGCCGCTTAACGTTCGCCAACCGGCCTCTTTCACCTGGATGAGCAGGGCTGTGGTAGTGGCGCTGGGGTGCCGTAGTTGCGGTAGGATGGTGGCGTGCTGGTAGCGTGAGTCAGCGGCAATGTTTTGCATGGCATCCTGTAATCGTTGCTGCGTAGCCACTTCGCCGAGCTGTAAACGACTGATGTTGATTGCTAGCTCGGCTGCGTACTGTTGATTGCCTGTGACGGTTATCTGCGAAATGGTAAAGATAGGCCCAGGTATGATCTGCCAGTGGATATCGACCTGTTTACTGTTTGGCTCTGGAATTACCGCTGCTTTGGCAAACTTGGCCTTCAGATAACCGGCATCTCGCCAGGACCAGAGTAAGGCTGTTTTTTGTTTCTCATACTGTTCGCTGTCGAATGGTTCCCTAGCGATGGGTAGTTTAACTTTTACAGCTAGATGGGGGGATAGTAGCAGTTGATGAATGCGCCAGAGCACACCACTGTGCACGCGATAACGAACAGTTTGCTTATCGGTGAGCAGCGACACCTGACAATCTAAGTAGCCCTTGCTGCGTAACCATTGACGAATCAATATAGCATCCTGCATGGCCAGATGGCGGATAACGCTACTGTTGGTGTTGGGTTTAACGCGTAGCGCCTCTAGGCCCTTGATAAGTGACTCAGGAATGGCGATAGGACTATCGATAATAGGCGCTTTCTCGCTGGCCCAGACGGGCAACCAACATAACAGTGTAGAGCTCAGGAGTAGTAACAGGATCAGTTTTCTGCATGCACGTGTCATGATGGTTGCCCTATAGCGAGGGTGTTGTTATAGGTTGCGATGCAACGGTTTAAGCTGATTGTTGCGCTTGTAATGTTGCGATGCCGGCTTTCAGACGAGATAATGTCTGCTCTTTACCGAGTAGTCCTAAGGTAAGGTCAATCGGTGGAGAGATGGGAACCCCTGCAACGAGAATGCGAATCGGTTGAGCGAGCTTACCCATATTCACACCTTCGGCCTCACAGATAACTTTAATCAGCGTATGAACGGCTTCACCTGAGTATGGCTGCAGCGCTTCGAGTTCAACCATGAAGCGCTCTAATAACGGCCACGTACCCTCCTTGAAATTCTTTTTGACTGCTTTTTGATCATAGTCGTTCGGAGCTACATAGAAAAAGCGCGCGCCTTCAGCCAGTTCCAACAGGTTTTTTGAGCGCTCCTGCAGTGAGCTGATGACTGCGCTTAACTCAGGGCCTGCCGAAAGGTCGGTGTTGAGAAAACGTCTGACCTCATCAATCAGTGAGCTGGGTTCAGCGTGATGCAAATAGTGGCCATTCAGCCAGTCTAACTTCTGTTGATCAAAACGGGCCGCCGCTTTGCCGACCTGCTCAAGTTCAAAAAGTTCGATCATCTGCTGACGGGAGAAGATCTCTTCATCACCATGTGACCAGCCCAAGCGAGCTAGGTAGTTATTGACGGCATCGGGCAGATATCCCTGCTCACGATATTCAGTAATGGCAACCGAACCATGACGTTTGGACATTTTAGCACCATCTGGGCCGTGAATTAGCGGGATATGGGCAAACTGCGGTATAGGCAAGTCGAGTGCATGATACAACTGAATCTGTCGGGGAGTGTTGTTCAGGTGATCGGAGCCACGCACAACATGGGTAATTTTCATGTCGGCATCATCGATGACCACGGCGAGATTATAGGTGGGCGTGCCATCGGTGCGCAACAGGATCAGATCATCCAACTCCGTATTTGGGAAGCTTACAGGGCCAAGAACTAAGTCGTTGACAATCGTCTCACCCTCATCAGGCGAGCGGAAACGTATCACAAAGGGTTTGTCGGCAGGCGCTTCGCTTAGGTGACGGCAGCGACCATCATACATCGGTTTCTTGCCAGCCGAACGCTGCGATTCACGCATATCATCAAGCTCCTCTCTACTGCAGTAGCAGCGATAGGCTTGGCCGGATTGAAGCAGTTTCTCTACCGCTTTCACATGCTCACCCTGGCGGGTGGCTTGAAAGATCGGCTCGCCATCCCAATCGAGTCCGAGCCAACGTAAACCATCCAAAATGACTTCGGTGGCTTCATCTGTCGAGCGCTCACGATCTGTATCCTCAATGCGCAGTACGAATTCGCCACCATGATGGCGCGCATAGAGCCAAGAAAATAGTGCTGTGCGGGCGCCACCAATATGCAGCATACCGGTAGGCGAAGGGGCAAAGCGAGTGCGGACAGTCATGGAAATCTCCTTGATAACGAAACAGACACGAATGCTAACCCGAAGCTATTAAAAGATGTAGTGGTAGCTGTTGGGCGCTAAATAAAGAAATCTACTTTGCTCTGATTATCCAGTATGGGGTTGGGAGTACCGAGCAGCGAGTAGGTTAAAAAAAAGAAGCCGTGCTGGGCGCTGAACTCAAATGGCTCGGATGATGGGGGTGACGGGCGCACGTCAATAATATGATCGATGGGCTCAGGGGGCTGTGTTTGTGGCGTTGAAATAGATGGGGGAAGCAGCTTCTCTGAAGGAGAATTGCTGTCATATTGTAGACCTAGAGCAACACTGATTTTCATAGGCTATGCCTGAGTATAGGCAATATTTTCCCTTCAGAGCGGCAAATATTGCCACTCCAAATAGAAAATTGGACTTTATACATAAAGCATAAAGACATAAGTGCCCTCTTGTTTCACAATGCTATTTCACCATTTCCCCCAATTTTTTTGCATGATCAGTCAACCTCTGATCGCAAGGAGGGAGCCAAGCTATAGTGATTCACATGGATTGCCCGCCATTCCCGCCCCACGCCTTAGCGGAAATGATCGCTCGTTCTCTTATTTATAGCGCAGGATAACAGTTCACTGTAGACATCCATCCTAATAAGGCGAATGATTCCATTTACGGGAACTTATGGTTATGATGGCTCTGCGCGGGTGAATGCGTGACAAGCCCATTTGAGTGTGGAATAAAGGGTATGTGAGTTGCATACGTTGAAATAAGCTAGAAATGCGTCGGAGTGGGCCAGTCAAGCGCTGCTCATGGGTTTTGTAAGTGGCTGTAAGTGGCTGTAAGGATAGCGTGGGCTATCATGCTAGTGGATACGGAGTGAAAAGATGAAAAAAATTCTACTTGTTGATGATATGGAAAGTGTTCGGGGATTGGTTGCTGCTACACTGGAGGGCGGAGGTTATGAGGTTGTGCAAGCGGGTGATGGTGATGTGGCTTTGGAGATCATCAAACAGCAGCGTGATTTTGCCTTAGTGATTAGTGATGTGAATATGCCGCATAGAGATGGCATTAGTTTAACGGCAGAACTGCGTAAATTACCGGATTTTAAGTTTGTACCGATATTATTACTGACGACAGAGTCGGGAAGGAAAAAAAATATGGAAGGGAGAGCTGCCGGTGCCACAGGCTGGCTGGTGAAGCCAGTCGATCCCAAAACATTTCTGAATAAGATTGCCAAGGTATTGAAATAGTATCAGAAAATAATTTACAGAACCGCTTTCACAAAGACGTAAACGGTACACGTTCCAGCGTGTATAGGCTTATTGAAAGCATCTGTTTTCCATCATTGCCAACCTGATCGGGAAGCAAGCAGCGGTGCTCCCGCTACGCGAGAGGGTTCATTAGACTGCCTGAATAAAGCGCACCCGCCCGTCATTTTTTCGTTCCCACGCTCTATCGTGGTAATGCTTACTGGTTGAAGTGGTGCTATTGCGTGGCTCGAAGCGAGCCACGTTTTCAAGGCTGATGGAGGAAGTTCATGCGTTAGGCGGTATGGGCCAGCCACGCTGTGTGCGCTTCGCTGCGGCCATGAACGACATTAAAATATTTCTCTTGCAGGATGGTGGTGATTGGGCCACGTGAGCCGCAACCGATTGTGCGCCCATCCAGCTCTCTGATGGGGGTAACTTCTGCCGCTGTGCCGGTGAAAAAGGCTTCATCCGCGACATAAACTTCATCGCGCGTTATGCGTTTTTCGCGCACCTCGTAACCTTGTTCTTTAGCCAGTTGAATGACGGTCGCGCGGGTGATGCCATCTAAAGCACTGGTTAATTCAGGTGTGTAGATCACGCCTTGGTAGACCATAAAGAAATTTTCACCGGTTCCTTCGGCGACAAAGCCGTCAACATCCAGTAGTAACGCTTCATCGTAACCATCGCGGAGTGCATCTGAGAGAGCCAGCATGGAGTTAATATAGTTACCATTTGCTTTGGCTTTACACATGCTGACATTCACATGGTGGCGGGTAAATGAGGAGGTGCGGATGCGGATGCCTTTTTCTAGGGCATCTTGTCCGAGGTAGGCGCCCCAATTCCAAGCTGCGACGATCACGTGAGTTTTAAGGTTATCTGCGCGCAGGCCCATGCCTTCTGAGCCGTAAAAGACCATCGGGCGCAGGTAGGCGGAGTCGAGCTTGTTTTCACGCACCGCGGCTAGTTGCGCTTGATTGATGACCTCTTTGGAAAAAGGCATCTCCATATTCATGATCTTCGCTGAGCGGAAGAGGCGATCTGTGTGTGCTTGCAGTCTAAAAATAGCTGTACCGCTTTCAGCCTGGTAGGCACGCACGCCTTCAAAAACGCCCATGCCATAATGGAGCGTATGCGTTAGCACATGTATTTTTGCCTCTCGCCAATCAACCATCTCACCATCAAACCAAATTACACCATCACGATCTGCAAAATCCATCTGCCACTCCTGAAAAAAAAGTCCGCCAAAGATACCGTCTGAAGGCCTGTTGTGCCATCCCTGCAAATCAGCGCTATTATCACGGGCGTGCATTGCTCTTTGCACATGCTAGCTTGCGGCAATGATACGCGGAGAGCAGCTAAGTAAATATTTTGGTGATGTGGCAGCACTAAATGCTACAGATATTCATATTAGAAGTGGTAAAATTACGGCCATTATGGGTGGCTCAGGCTCGGGGAAGACGACCTTGTTGCGGCTGCTGGCTGGATTAGAGCAGCCAACGGGTGGTCACGTTTGGTATGGTGATGAAGATTTGTGTGCGATGTCTGTCAGGCGTTTGTATGAGTTACGCGAAAGTATGGGCATGCTGTTTCAGTATTCAGCGTTGCTTAACTCTATGAATGTTTACGATAATGTCGCTTTTCCACTGCACGAGCATACGCAGTTGGATGAGTCGGTGATTCGTACGATGGTGGCTATGAAATTAGAACAGGTAGGTCTGCGCGGTTTTGAACACCTCATGCCCTCTGAGCTTTCTGGCGGTATGGCCAAGCGGGTCGCTTTTGCCAGGGCGATGGCGATGGATCCTCGTATTGTGTTTTTTGATGAGCCTACCTCGGGGCTGGATCCTATATCAGCGGGCGTAATTGCGACGTTAATTCAGGATACATCACGAAAAAATCGCATGACATCAATTGTTGTGACGCATGATGTGCATGCTGGTTTAGCGATTGCTGATCATGTCATTCTGCTTTGGCAGGGAGATATTATTGCTGAGGGACCACCTGATGCTATTCGTCAAAGTGATGACGCACGTGTTCAGCAATTTTTACATGGTCGGCCTGATGGGCCGATCCCCTTTTCGCGCAGTACAACCTCTTATATTGATGACCTAACCCATAAACCTGGTACGATTCGGTTGCAATCATGAATCATTCTTCAGTAAAGCAATCATTTTTGGCGCTCTTTTTTGGTCGTCTGGGGCGCTATGCACTGCATGGTGTTGAACAGGTTGGTGATGCCAGTATGCTTGGTTTGCGTGCATTATCTTTGCTATTTGTGCGGCCATGGCAGGGTAAACATTTTATTCTTCAGCTCTATGCGCTGGGGGTTGGCTCAATGGTGATTATTATCATTACAGGTGCTTTCACCGGCATGGTGTTGGCTCTGCAGGGGTATTATACGCTGGCAAAGTTTGGCTCGGAATCACTGCTTGGCGCAGGTGTTGGCCTATCGATTATTCGTGAGTTA
This sequence comes from Mariprofundus sp., assembly GCA_030950555.1. Lineage (GTDB taxonomy): Bacteria > Pseudomonadota > Zetaproteobacteria > Mariprofundales > Mariprofundaceae > Mariprofundus. The sequence goes on from JAUZRH010000209.1 coordinate 15,256, forward strand.
GGACCCGTACTGGGGGCATTTATGATTATTGGTAGAGCCGGCTCTAGTATTACGGCTGAAATTGGTATTATGCGTGTAACAGAGCAGACCGACGCGTTGGAGATGATGGCGATTAATCCTATGCAGCGGATACTTTTGCCACGCATTGTGGCGACAGTGATTGCCGTGCCCTTATTGGTCTCTATTTTTGATATTGTTGGTATTGCTTCGGGTTATGTGGTGGGCGTGGAGCTGCTGGGCGTGAATCAAGGCGCTTATATGGCTGAATTGATTGCCAAAATAACCATGGTTGATATTTATGGTGGGTGGATTAAAGCAATTGTATTTGGTTTTATGATTGGCATGATCTGTACCTTTATGGGCTATCGCTCAGAGCCAACCACTGAAGGTGTGGCAAAATCGACAACAGAGGCCGTGGTGGTCTCATCTGTGGGTGTTTTAATTATCGATTATATTATCACCTCTTTTTTCCTTTAGGAGTTTATAAATGAAAGCATACAGACGTATTGAAATGAGCGTGGGAGTGTTTGTACTTCTGGGTATCATGGCCATTGGTTGGCTGGCTCTAAAGGTCGGTCAGGTGGGTGGCTTGGGAGAATCGGGCTATACTCTGGTAGCAAGCTTTAATGATGCTGGTGGCATGCGTTCGGGCGGTGATATTATGATGGCAGGCGTCACTATTGGTCGGATTGATAGTGTTACACTGACCAATAATGAGCAAGCGACGATGGTGCTGCGTATCAATGAGGGTGTGAAAATCACGGAAGACTCTTTTGCCTCTGTGCGCACCAAGGGCATTATTGGTGACCGTTATGTTCGTATTACTCAGGGCTCGGAAGATACTTTTTTAACATCCGGCCAAGAGATTGAAGAGACAGAGTCAGCTATTAATATTGAAGATTTGATTAGTAAATACATTTTTAGTGGAAAGGATTAATTACCCCAAACGGGTATAATTTACTATATGATTCAAAAGGTCATGGGTTTATCTTTGCGTCATGAGGAGAATAAAATGAGACAAATACAATGGGTAGTAATGCTACTGGCCGGTCTGTTGATTGCAGCCCCTGCTTGGGCGAATAGTGATGGTCCGCGCAGCGTGATTGAGTCGACAGTGATGGATATTGTGCATGTATTGGCTGAACGTAAAGATGTGACGGTGTTGTCGGATGCGGACAGAGAGGCGATTCGTGCAACCGTGGCTGGCCATTTTGATTATGCGGCGATGGCTAAACGTAGTCTGGGCCGGCCGTGGAAAAAAATTAATGCGGCTGAACAGGCGCATTTCACAGAGCTATTTCGGGAACTGTTGGAGCGCTCTTATGGTAATCGTTTGAGCGAATATAAGGACCAGAAAATCGTTTTTAAAGATGCTGAACTGCGTGGTAACAAGGCTAGGGTTAAATCGATGGTGATTGATGGCACGCGTGAAACACCCGTTGAGTACCGTATGCATCAAACGGATAGTGGATGGCAGGTTTATGATATTCGTATTGAAGGCACGAGTATGGTGCGTACCTTTTATCAGGATTTTAAATCTACCCTGGCAAAGGGTGGTTATCCTAAGTTGTTAAAAATACTAGAGAAAAAAATAGCCAAATTAAAGGTGAATGGTTAAGCGTTTCTCAGGTATTTTGTTTCGGGTGTGCCGACGATGTTCGGTAAATATTTAAAGCACGCGCTGGTACCTTGCCGGCGCGTGCTTCTTCTTTTGATGCTGGCCGTAACGCTTATCTTTGCCTGGCTCTATTGGCAAACGCCCGGTCTCAATGCCATGCGGCCTCAAATTGAACTCTATCTCCAGCAGAACCTGGCTTTGAAAGAGGTGAAGCTGGGTCATCTTTCATGGTCTTGGTCTGGTTATTTGTGGGTTAAAGTCGAAAAAATTGATTTTAGCAGTCGTGGCGGAGAACTGGCCTTTCATCGTGGCCAGCTATCAGTCAGGATGCCTTGGTTGCCGCTGCTCTCTGGTCGTGTTGAACCCGATAGGGTGCGTCTGAGTGGTGGTGAACTCGATATTGCTTTGGCTTCGTCAGATAAAAAAACACCTATTGCGCTTGGCCTGCTTGTGCTCAATCATGTTACGATTCATGGCACTTTTGGTGATTGGCATATGACAGTCCCAGCGGTAAACCTGACGCTAAATGGATCGAAACGCAGCTTGAAAGCGACTTCCTCAGTGTTGAATTTAGAGGGGCAGCTGGCTGACGACGGCTTGCTACAAACGTTGTCTGTCCAATGTGTCCACACGCAGTGGTTGCCTGAGTCTATACGTAAGCAACTGCATGGTTCACCACAGGCAAGTATCAGCCTGACGCGTCATGGTCAGCAGCACCATTGGCGGCTGGATATAAGTGCCCGTTCAAAAGCAGTGGCACAGATTGCCATGGGATCACAATTTGATTTTGCTTTTCATACATTCAGCGCTGAGCTGGATATTACAAGCTCTGAACAACATGCACTCAAAGCAAGCAAAATAGTGGTTAAAAAGCTAGCTTGGACACTAAATGGAAATAACATCGTGGGCCAAGGCTCATGGGCCGAGGGACGCTTGAAGCTGCAGGGCGTATCTGACCACATGGATATGCCGGTGATCTGGGGCTGGTTGCGTGGCTTGGGCGATGCATCGTGGCGGCAGTGGTTGGCCGGTAATCATGCCGGTCACGTAAATCGGGCGGCCGCGGAAATTGACTTGGCATGGCCGAATCCTTTGCAGCAGCTACCTACGCTTGATGCACTGCGTGATATGCTCTACCACGTAAACGGTGATGTTGAAGGTGTGGATATCGGCTTGGGTAGGGTTGGTGAATCGTTGAGCCATAGTGGTGGGCATATTGAACTGGATCAAGATGGTTTGCAGGCAACAGTCAGTCAGGCCGAGTTGCCGAGTAACATTGGCTCGGTAAAGGGGAAGCTGGATATTGCATGGCACACGCTGACGCTGCATGTTGCAGGGCAAGGTGAAGCTGGGATGGCAGGCTTGCTGCATTGGTTGGCACCTAAAGTGGAGGGTGACTGGCAGTGGAATCGTGCGCGTGGAAAAGGGTTGTTTGAGTTGCGCTGGTCAATCGGTGAAAAGCAGCCGCAGCTGGCTAGTGCTGATATTCAACCGCTAAAACCATGGCATGTGAAGATGTTTGATCAGCAGTTTGGCGTGGCGGCAGGAAAGATTCACTGGGATAATAGCGGTCTTTTGAAGCTGCATGATATGCAACTTGTTGATCATGATGTGAAGGGGGTGCTCTCCCTAACTGCTTCGGCAGGGGCGAAGCAGACGTGGCAATTGCAATGGCTTCATGCTGATCTGCGTGGGGATGCTGCGCTGCTGGCTGATCGTTATCAGATGCCGGTTTCTCATCTCGCCGGGGTTCTTCGCTCTTCGCTGCAATATGATGGCCAATGGTCTGGCTCGGTTGACTTGCAAGAAGCGGGCTGGGACCACCTTCTAGGCTCAAGTAAGGCCGTGGGAGAGCCGCTTTCGTGGCATTATCAAGGCAAGCTTGAACAGGTGGGTGGTGAGCCGACTGTGCTGCTCAGTGAAATGAACAGCCGTGGTGAGGCGATTACTCTGCAAGGTGGCTCGATGAGTATCAGTAAAAAACGTCTGCAAGCGCAACTACTGGGGCTGCATACAGCGTCATTTGATGGCTCTGTGGATCTGTTGGTGCCTTTTGATGAAGCGATGTGGCAGATCGATGTGAAGGGGCAATATCTGAATCGCACTGCCTTGCCCGCCGCGTTGCAACAGAGTTCGCTTAGCTCAGTGAAACGATGGAACTTACATGCAAATATTGACAGATTTGAGTGGGATGCTGCAACGATCTCGGGGCTCAAACTGCGTCTGTCATCGAAGCCTGGTTCTGTGGGGGAGCTTGTGGCAACGCAGGTGCATACGGCCGATGTAAATATCATGGATGTCGGCGCAAGATTTACGTTACCCGGCCAAGGGCGGGTTGATTTACGCAGTCTGAGGGCTAATGCTGAGCAGCAGCAATTGTTTATGTCAGCCATCCTGACACCGTTGGCCACTGGGGGTATGGGCTGGAGTGGCTTTGTGCGGCTTGATGGAGATTTTGGTCGCCTGATGAAGCGCAGTGGGTTATCAGAACGTTTTTTAGATGGCGATGGGCATTTACTATTTTCTGGCAAGGGCGTGGCGTTGCGGGAGCAGCCTTGGTGGCAAGGGCTTGATGGTCGTTTGCGGCTGCGTGTTGATGAGGGGCGCATTTTAGAGGGTGGAACGCTGACAAGCCTCTTGGCCGTCATGAATCTGGGGCAGCTGCCGGCGCTTCTGCTGGGTCAGCGGGATGATCTGACAGGTCAGGGTATTAAATATGAGCGACTTCAAATGGAGGCCCTTATACAGAATAAAGATATTCATGTGCGTGATATCGTGATGCGCTCAACGGCTTTTGATCTGGCTGGGAGTGGGGAGATGGATTTAGAAAAAACAACGGTTGATCTCTACCTCGTTGCCCATCCTTTGCAGAATTTAGATGCGATCCTCGCCCGGATTCCTCTGCTGCGGGATATTTTAGGTGGTGCAGCCCGTAGCTTTATGCGCAAAATTTACCATGTTTACGGCCCTTTTTCGGATGCTTTGGTTGAAACAGTGAACCCAAAACAAGCGGGCTTGGCTTCAGCGGGGCTCATCGAGGGGTTGTTATCACTACCTAGTCGCTGGTTTGGCAGTAATAATAAGCCGAAAGCGCTCTCTCAATAAAAGGGCGTGGCGACAGAGAGCGTCCGTGAGTTGTCGTTCGTTATCTCGCCAGGATGATTTCCCTTTTAAGATGGTACACCTGCAATTACCAATACAGAGCCACTTTACTTTGTGTCTTTGTGGTGCGCCGTTGTTAGGGCCGCGGAAATAATAAAACATCCAATTCTACTGGTCTATAAGCTCGCCTTCTACGTTGCAGAAACAGTTACATAGGCCCAGCTATGCGCCTGTTTCTGCGCCTTGAATCCAACAACTATCCTGCGCACCTTTTGGATG
>JAUZRH010000021.1 GCA_030950555.1 Mariprofundus sp.
AGGGCCGCGGAAAGAATAAATCATCCACGTGCTGGTCTATAAGTCCGCATTCTGCGTTGCTACAGAGTTACTACTAAAGGCAGTAGGCTATCGCGCCTATTCAGGGCTTGCTTATGCGTTTGATTTGGCGCCTTGAATCCAACTACTATCCTGCGCATAATCTGGATACTTTATGCTTTTCCTGGCCCTTACTTCTCGCCCAGAGTGGCTTCAATCTCATTTAACAGGATCAATGCCGCATCAAAATCATAGGCTGCGAGTGTTTGACGTAACACCGACAACAGCGTTTTTGTTTTAGCACCGGTGAGGCCAGCCTGCAGTGCATCGAGCAGGTCAACAGCATCGCCGTTATACTCTTCTAGTAGCTCACGCATGCGTGCTATCACAGGTCGAATATCAGCGGTGGTCGTTGTTAGCACTGATTTCTGATGAACGGTCAGCCATTGTCCTATAGCCGTTAGCAAACCAGCATAGGTTACCGTTAACGCATTTATATCAGCCAGTTCAAGTGCTCCTTCCCTACGTAGCAACGCTTCAATTTGCGCCAGCTGATCATGAAATAAAACCGCGCCAATATTACCACAAACCCCTTTTAACGTGTGTAACTCCATCGTCAAAGCGGCTATATCACCATCTATAAAAAGCTTTTTCAGCGAATCCACAGCGTCAGCTTGTGATTGATAAAACTTTTCCAATAACTGTATATAATGGGATACATCGCCACCGATACGCATCACGCCTGCCACCCCATCGATTCCGTCAATCACAGGTAGCGCCAGTGACTGAGCCTCAGAAACAGCTATAACGGCTTCGCTCTGCTCACCCGATGATAGGTCGAACCAGCGTGAAAGAATCTGATAGAGTAGTTCAGGATGAATGGGCTTGGCGATATAATCATTCATACCCGCCTGAATACAGCGTTGACGATCATCAGCCATCGCATTTGCAGTCATGGCAATAATTGGAATCGTCTGAAAACGAGGGTTTTCACGCAATAAACGCGTAGCTTCAAATCCCCCCATCACAGGCATCTGCAGATCCATCAATATCCCATCAAAGTGACCATTTTCAAGAGCAGCAACTGCTTCTTGACCATTATTCACCGATTCAAGGCTAATCCCCACCTTCAATAGTAGCCACTCTGCCAAATTTTGATTGACCTCATTATCTTCGGCCAGCAACAGATGCGTGCCATGAAATGTGGGCAGAACCGCCATCTCACGCGTTATATGAGGGGCCTGGTGGCTCGATCTTAACGCTTCTCTCAGCGCTTCAACAAGACCCGAAGAGGTCATAGGTTTTGATACAAAAACAATGTGAGTGCTATCTTGAACCACCCTACGCTGCCCTACCAACTGCATCAAAACAGTAGGCACCGCAGCTACAGCATGGTGAGTAACCGTTCCATGCTCGCCGTTTAGTATCGTTTGATCAGCACCTAGAGTAGATAGATGACGAATAGCTGTCTCACTATCCATATCCGGCAGGTTTCCATCAACAAGAAAAATATCTGGTCTTACACCTTCAGTTTGCAATGAGGCCAATGCATCTGCAACACGAAAAAATCGCTCTGTCTGAAACCCCAGTGCCTTTGTCATCCGCAGTAAGATCGCACCTGAAAGCTCACCACTATCTATCATATATAAGCTCTTTCCCTGACCAAGCATCAGCTTTGAAGCTTGCTCGTCCCCACTGTTCGCCAAGCCAAAATGAGCACTAAAATGAAAATGACTACCCATATTGGCTGTACTCTCAACGTCAATATCGCCACCCATCATCGCAACTATTTTTTTACATATCGCTAAGCCTAAGCCCGTCCCACCATATTTTCGTGTTGTTGAACTATCAGCCTGACTAAATGAATCAAAGATGCCGTTTAACTGCCCCTCTTCCATACCTATGCCACTGTCCCTGATACTAAAATTAAGCATCATATCATCGTTATCCGCAGATAAAACCGTAACCGTTACGACCACTTCACCATGGGCTGTGAACTTAATCGCATTATTCACTAGATTCAGCATAACCTGACCAAGACGCACTGGATCACCACGCAGCAGAGGTAGCCCTACAGGCAAGTCAAAGAGCAAACTCAGCCCTTTGTTACCTGCATCCAAGCCACCAATCGCCGCAATATTTTCCATCGTATCATCGAGACTGAAATCGACACTTTCCATACGCATTTTGCCCGCTTCTATTTTGGAAAAATCGAGCACATCATTAATAATAATCATCAGAGACTTGGATGCAGCTATGATTTTATCTAAATAATCCTGACGCTGATGCTCATTTAATTCCTCTTTGGCTAGATGTGAAAAACCAATGACGGCATTCATCGGTGTACGAATTTCATGACTCATATTGGCCAGAAAGTCACTTTTAACCTGTACCGCGGCAAGCGCACGATCACGCGCTTCAGCCAACTCTCGCGTCCGCCTATCCACTTCATCTTCAAGGGCATGACCATGCTTCTCAAGCTGTGCATAGGAGCGACGCAGACTGGCTGCCATCTCTGTAATAGAAATGACCAGCATACCAATCTCATCATTACTGCGTGTGCTGATATGAGGTTCAACATCAAAGTTTCCATTGGCCAGTTCACGCGTAAAATATGCCAACTTGCGCAAAGGGTCACTCCACCGACGAACCAACAAGAACACCGCACCTGAGCCTAACAGCAAGAATATCAGCGCTGTCATTGTCGCCTGCATCACCACTTTATCGGTCTCTAGCGCAATATATGCCTTAGAAGCCTGCATACGTTCATTCAATTCATCCAAGGAAAAACCGAGGCGCAATACGCCCCACTGCCTTTTGTTAATATAAATCGGAACAATAGCTTCCAAAAAACGATACTCGCCAAAACTATATTCGCGCGTCACTTGCTGGTGCTGATGTGTTGCAAAAGTGGCAATTTCACCCTCTGCAATGGCCAAACGCATTTTTTCATCCAGGTTGTCACCAAAAGCAACCCGGGGCTCATCTCCTTGCATCAGCACAATATATTTCAGATCATCCATATCCTGCACGGCATCTTGGACAAACATGTGTACCAAACTCAGCCGAGAAGTCGCAATTAATTTTTGTACATGTTCCGAAAGGTTCACCGCTGCTTTATCAGCATCCTTAGACATCTCAGCCTTAAGGTAATTTATATGCGTGACCAGAGCCCCCTCCATACTCTCCTTGTAAAGAGACACCTGCAGAATAGTCAACAAACCAACCAATGTAACAATCATCAAGCCCATCGCCACCATCAGCTTTCTACGCATACCATGGCGATCCACTCGTTTATCAACATCCTTTCCACGCAACAAAATAGGATCATCCATATACCCACTAAACTCCTTAGGGCTGAAAACAGCATGTTTTTTTTGAATTCAAAGCGCACTCTCTAGTACATACATAAGCCCCGAAGGCTGGTCTAAGAATGGACACGAGCGACACCACTGCAAACAAAAGAGTAAAATCACAACGAAAAGGGCAGCTTTCAGCCCACTTTCAGTCCAATAAGCCGTTGTTTCCGTGACCCTAAACCCAGCTCAAAGCTGGTGATTATTCAGTCATCTTTCAAGCATCAGCTCAACCAAACATGTGCGTTAAAAATAAATACGACTAAAATATTGACATACCAAGTTAGCTCGCTATAGTTCGCCCACTTTTAACGCGGGGTGGAGCAGTGGTAGCTCGTCGGGCTCATAACCCGAAGGTCGTTGGTTCAAGTCCAGCCCCCGCAACCAAACATAAGCCCTTGATAACATTACGTTTATCAAGGGCTTTTTTATTTCCTAAAATCATATAACCATCCATAACAGTATACTACATCCTTAAACATGATTTTTTTGTAGCGTGCAAATCTCCAGAGTCAATTTGGCTTCCCTTTTAAGACGAGACATCTGCAATGACAAAGATTACGAGATGCTTTCGGTTATAGTATTTTTTTTATTCAACAAACTGTTTGACCTCAACCCCCATAGTCTCCCGACCTAAGGGCCGCGGAAAGAATAAATCATCCACGTGCTGGTCTATAAGTCCGCATTCTGCGTTGCCACAGAGTTACTACTAAAGGCAGTAGGCTATCGCGCCCATTCAGGGCTTGCTTATGCGCTTG
>JAUZRH010000210.1 GCA_030950555.1 Mariprofundus sp.
CTCAGGTCATCCCCTGATTTGCCCGATTTCTGCGTCAAAAATACTCAAGTGCAGGAGCACACTACGTATTTCTTCCTTGAACTCGAACAAATCAGGAGCGACCTGAGCAGTTACAACCATTTTTGTGTGGGGTGCTGAGTAGTAACGATTATTGTCTTATTCGTGTCCATTCGTGTGTCGTCCCCCAGGGGATACTCTCTACCACAAGTGGTATTCACCTGATGGCTCGTTTATATTTCTGTCTTTTGTTCATAGGGATGCGTTCCCTGTCTTTCTTAATAGACTGGAAGATAGCTGAGCTTTATACGTAATCAGGTAACCTTTAGGGTGACGCTTACGCTGAGTAAGGTGGCTGATTTAGACATCCCTCATACGCAATGAGGGCTTCCCTTTTAAGACGGGACAACTGCAATGATAAAAATTACGAGATGCTTTCGGTTATAGTGTTTTTTATTCAACAAGCTGTTTGACTTCAATCCCCATAGTCTTCCGACCGCCTTACGGCCATAACGAGTGAGAGACTTCCTGCCATTACCATCATTTCACTGCAATATAGTGATTCAAGTATGGATTGTCCGTCATTCCCGACTGGATCGGGAATCCATTTGGTGGAGCCTGTGATTGATGAGAGTGGATTCCCGCCCCACGCCTTCGCGGGGGCAGGTTCTGCACGGGAATGACGAGGAATGGTACTTTTTAATATACCTAGAGCCTCAGCAGGCCTTGCAAGTGGCGCTGCAGTAAGCCCTCATAACAGTGGTTTATCAGGGTTAGTTTGTTTGAGATATGTTTGAAGCCACTCTCGGCCACTTTCCGTGCTATCAAAATCACCATTTAACTGAGCTTCATAGGCTTTTTTAAGCATGTCGCCCATTTTCTTGCCGGGGAGGATGGCATGCTCCATTAATATCGCGCCATTGATGATAGCAGCCACGGGCTGATGTTGTTGTTGCATTGCTTGGGCGAGTTTGAGCCAGTGATAGGCTGGGCGCGATGGGGGAGAAGGGGCGCGGCCCGAAGCATCAGCTTCTACTAACATCTCCCACATTTCGATACTGGCGGGTTGAAGACGGTGGGCCAAACGACGAATAGCTCTTGCTGTAGGCTCGCTATGTAGGTGCGTAAGGTGATCCAAAACTAAGGGTCGTAGTGATTTGCCAATATATGCGGGTGCATGCAGGCGATGAAGTAGCTGACAGGAGAGTGGTGCACCTGCGGCAGCATGGTTGGGGGAGCAGATGCGCCCATTCGATTCTATTGTTGTAACGGGCTTGCCAAGGTCGTGGCAAAGAGCGCTTAAAACAAGCAGTTCTCGATTGGCAGGGGTTAGTTTATTTCGCTCAGCAATCATTGCTGCTTGGTCGACGACCTGCAAGGTATGTGACCAGACACTGCCTTCGGGGTGATAGTGAGGATTTTGCGGGCACGTTTGAAGCCTATCTAGCTCTGTGTAAGTAGTTAACCAGCCGCTCTCTTTCAGAGCCGTTAAACCAAAGGAGGGGGAAGGTGCATGAACCCACTTTCGCCACTCTTGCCAGATACGTGATGCCGGTAGCGTTGCTGCTTGGGGCTGTAGCATGCGACAAAGCGCAGCTGTTGCGGGTGCAAGTGTTAGCTCAAAACGCGCGGCAAATTGCATAGCTCGTAGTGGGCGTAGTGGATCTTCGCTAAAAGCCGAGCTGACATGCCGTAGTATTTTTTTATGCAAATCAGCCTGACCACCATGGAAATCGAGAAGCTTGTTCTCGAGCGGATCAAACATCATCGCATTGATGGTGAAGTCACGGCGTAAGGTGGCTATTTCAGTGCTCAGATTCGGATCTGTTTGAACCGCAAAACCACGATGCCCGTGCCCTTGTTTGAACTCTGTGCGTGGCAATGCTACATCGATCTCCATACCATTGAGCCACAATTTATGCACACCAAATTGCTTCCCTACCATCTCACAATGGCCCATCTTTCGTAGGGCGCAAGCTAAGGCGTGTGTATCGAGTCCGTATATTTCTAGATCATAATCTTTGGCTGTGGCGCCAAGCAGCAGATCTCGAATCGAGCCACCAACCAGCCAAGCCTGGCCACCTTGATCACGCAGGTATTGGCAAATATCCCGAATAGTCACAGGTATGTCGTTGGGCTTAATGATGGCTAGTGGTTTCATAGATCAAGCGCCAGGCTATTTTCTTTCAACCACTGCTTGGCTTTGCGATAGTCCGGCATGATTGATGCAACTAAGCGCCAGTAAGCGGGTGAGTGGTTGTGCTGATGCAGGTGGCATAGTTCATGGACGACCACATAATCAACGATATCGGTTGGGGCCATGATAATGCGCCAGTTAAAATAGATGCGCCCGTCAATATGGCAGCTACCCCAACGACTGCGGTAGTTTTTAATACCGACCAGCGTCGGTGTTTTACCTATATGTTGGGCAAATAGGGCAACGCGCTGGTTCAGATGTTTGTGGGCAAAGGCTTGATACCAACGCATCGTTGCATCACGTAGGTAGCTCTGCTGGGCAGCACAGGATTTAAGGGGTTGCTGAATGATGAGTTGCTTATCATCTAGTTCAATGCAGGCTTTGGGTGAAGCTTTAATGACCAATAGATAGGATTCTCCGAGTAGGCTGAATGACTCACCAGGAATGAATTTTTTGGCTTGGTATGGTCTACGTGAGTGCGTGTTGAAATGCAGCTTCTGTCTAATCCAAGCCTGTTTGCTGCTCACCCATGCGGCAATTTCAATTTCAGTCAAGGTTAATGGTGCCAGCACCTCAATACGGTTATCTGAATGGATTACAATACTGGCCGTTTTTCGTCGTGGTCGGCGAATAATGGTATAAGGGGCTTCTGTCACTGCAACAGTTTGGGATCCACCCTGTGTGGTACGCTATAATGGTTGCCACAATACTGACAGGTGACGGTGATTTGGCCGCTAGCATCGACAAGCTCATGTAGTTGATCTTTGTTCATTGTTGAGATTGCAGCGGCCATCTGTTCGGGGTTGCAGTTACATTGGTAGGCATAGTGATCACGGCTGACCTGTTTACATTGTAAGGTATGAAAAAAGCTGAGTATCTGTTCGGGACTTTCCTGGCTCAGTGTGGCGGTGGGAATCTTGGCCAAACATTCAACAGCCTTGAACCACTGTTCTTCACCACATCCCGGCATCGCCTCAATTAAAATAGCGAGATCACCATGTAAAATAATATCAGCCCTTATCTGCACCGACTGACTTAGATAGCTAATAAGGTGGTCAGCGAGAAAAGGTGACTGATGTTCAACGCTAGAGATATACGGGTTACCAAAGCCTAAGTCGCGGACGGTAGAGAGTCGCAGCTTTTGGCCCATCCATGCTCCGATCGTTGTGGCAGGTTGATCAAGCTGCGGTTGAATGAGAGGGTGACTATTGACATAGCCGCGTACGCTCCCTAAACGGGATTCGGCCAGCATGCGCTGCACGGGTGTGGCGTCGGTGGCAAGCGTATCAAGCTGTAATACCTGACGCATGCCACCTTTGTTGATCGAGAGGAGTAACAGCGAGGCTAGGAGGGTTTGGCCAAATACCACACCTTGCTCGGCACTAAGCCGGTGAATGCGCATACCATCTGCAACAATATGGCTGCCTCGAATGATAACGCCACGTGTATAGGCTGCGGGTAATAAAAAACGTATCAGCGTATCAGGAACGGGGCTTAGTGGATCTTTTTGAGCCATATATTCACTTCCGTTAGAGAGTTGAAGCAGTGATCGGCACCGACTTGGGTCAGCTCCTCAGCACTAAAAGCATCACATAGACCCAGAGCGCTGCAACCGGCCCGTTTGGCCCCTTTCATATCGGCTACGCCATCTCCGAGCATGAAAATAGTCTCTGCAGGTTTAATCGAGAGCATATCACAAGCGAGCAGCAGCGGAGCTGGATCGGGTTTTCCCACTCTTTCTGCGGTTTTGCCAACTACCGCCTGTAGAAGGTGGGACCAGCCTAAGATATTTAACTGAGCTTCAGCGCGCTCCTGAGATTTGCTGGTTACAATAGCGCAAGGAATATGCATATTTTTTAGCCATAACAGTAGTGCTTCAGCACCTTCAAGCGGCGTGATGCGTTGCAGATAATCTTCATCATGAATTTCAAGAAAACGGCGAGTTGCTTCAGCTTTTTGTGCGCCAAAAAGGGCGGTCATGCTGCAATCACCACGGCCTGTATGGCGTTTGATATCGTGAGCGCTCATTTGTGCTAGCCCATATTCACTGAAGGTTTGATTCAGTGCTCGGATGATAGGTGGAAAAGCATCCACCAGTGTGCCATCCATATCCAGTAAAACGCCATCGATCATGGCTGTTTTTCAACTGTGGTAGGTGTTGTATCTTCTGTAGTTTCTTTACTGACGCTGTCGATAGCATCACTACTGAAATCACGCAGCCAAAGGCGCATGCCATCCCATTGGCGACTTATCCATGAAGCTTGCTCAACCGCACGTGCCGCAACCATTGGAAAAGAGAGGATGATGTTTTTTGGATCATTCTTCTCGCCGATGACGGCATTGATGACACCAAGTTTTTGACCCTTACGTATCGGTGCTTTTAAAGGGTCATTATAGCGCAGGTGAAAAGAGAGTTTTGATTCACTTCCTTTCGGAATGGTAACCCACACCTCAGATGCAGGTTTGAGCCATACATGATTTTCACTGCCTTCAAAGATTTCTACTTCTCTACGGATATCACGTTCTGCCGGACGCTGTGTTACAAAGTGATTGAAGCCATAGCGCAGTAAGGTGCGTGTTTCTTGGGCACGGGCGCGGTCAGATTTTGTGCCGAATACGGCTCCTACAAAGCGAGTGCCAGCTTTTTCAGCGGATCCAACCAGGCAATAGCCCGCTTCTTGGGTGTGGCCGGTTTTAATGCCATCAGCTTCAGCCATCGTCCATAATAGACGGTTGCGGTTGGGTTGTCTGCGACCTTTAAAAGTGAAATCCTTTTCGCTGAAGAGTTTATACTTTTCAGGGTAATCACGCCAAAGGGCTGCGCCTAGAATCGCCATGTCACCGGCAGAAGAGTAGTGCCCGTCAACAGGAAAGCCGGTGGCGTTCACAAAGTGAGAGTGCAACATGCCTAATTCGCGGGCTTTTGCATTCATACGTTCGGCAAATATTTCTTCACTACCCTCCATGTGTTCAGCCAATGCAATGCAAGCATCATTACCTGAATAAGTGGCAATACCATGCAGTAAATTGCCAATAGTCGGATGTATGCGCGGCTCTAGAAACATGGTGCTACCACCAATTTTCCATGATTTTTTACTGACAGATACTTTCGTACCTAATTGTAGCCGTCCCTGTTTTAGGGCTTCAAAAGCTAAGTAGAGGGTCATCATTTTCGTTAGACTGGCCGGTGGTAGCTGTAGATCAGCATTGTGGCTGGCAACAACCTGGCCAGAGCGAGCATCAATCATGGCCCATGATTTGGCATTTATTTTAGGGGAATCGGGCCATGCTGCGGCCTGACTCGAGCATGGTAAGAGTACCATTAGTGTCATAAGTAGCGTCAGCGCTGTTTGTGTGAATCTGCTGATACCTGTTTTGATTACCATTGCCATTTCTCCTCTGGGGCTTGAGTCCATTTTTCTTGTTTTGCTAGGGCCGGGGGGCTGATGCACAGCGTGCTAGCGTGTAACATCAGACGCGGGTGGGGTTTTCCCCCATAACGGCCATCACCTAGAATGGGACACCCTAATGCCGAAAGGTGTACACGCAATTGGTGGCTACGCCCTGTATGGGGAATGAGTTCAATAAGGGCACGATTATCACGCCTTTCCAGGACATGCGCTTGACTATCGCAAGCCCTGCCATTGCTTGATATATGGTAGCGACCACTGTTGTCACGCTTACTGTCGATAGCTAAAAGGATGCGTTGATCATCCCATTCGGGTGCCGGCGATACAACAGCAAGATAACGTTTACTGACGGCAGTGTGCCAATGTTTTTGCAGATGTTGGAGGGCGATGGGACTGGATGAGAATAATATGAGACCGGACGTGTCACGATCAAGGCGGTGTACGGGTCTTAATTCATGGCCCATGGCGGGGCTAAGATTCAGGTGCCGTGATAGTTCATCAGGCAGTGTGCCACGGCTGCGATGTAGCGCTTCTTGTGAATATTGGCCACTTTTTTTATGGAGTAAATAGAGTGGCGGCTGCTGCCAGATGAGTTGATCGGGCGTGAAAGGTGTTAATTGCTCTTTTTCAAGCATAACGATGCGAATTTTATCATGATAACTCAGTTTGCGCCCGGCTGTGCGACAGCGTTTACCATTGAGATAAACTCCGCCCTCATCAATGGCCCGTCGGCTGCGGCGACGTGAAAGTGTAAATAGCTCAGCAAGCCCTTGATCTAATCGAGCGCCTGCAATAAGGCGGCTAACCGAGGCTGTAAGGTCACTAAATATAGGTTTTTCCCTCATTTTGAAGTCGCTAATGCTTGTAGCACATCTGTATGCGTTTGGCATATTTGGATGGTGCTGTAGGCTTGATTTGTTGAAACAATAAGCTGTTCTTTTAAAACCGCGATTAAAGGCGG
Source organism: Mariprofundus sp. (assembly GCA_030950555.1). Classification (GTDB taxonomy): domain Bacteria; phylum Pseudomonadota; class Zetaproteobacteria; order Mariprofundales; family Mariprofundaceae; genus Mariprofundus. The sequence continues at coordinate 6,566 of JAUZRH010000210.1, forward strand.
CCACATCTGCCCATACAGCAATAGGGGACGCGCTTTGAGTACTCGGATGGCCAATAGATCCCAGACCATTGCCAGTTCAGCCAGTGTGCCTAGGCCACCCGGTAGCACCAGCCATGCATCACTGTTCTCTATCATGTAACTCAGCCGTTCAAAAAAATCATCGGCTCGAATCTCTTCGCTGAATGAATTACCTGGTGGTGTGGGGAATCGTTCCAGCGTGACCCCTCTTATGTGGCCACCACCCTGGTGAATGCCTTCTGAAAAAGCGGCCATCATCCCTTGGTGACCACCAGTGATGCCGTTCCATCCAGCTCTAGCAATGGATTTTGAGAGATTTTGAACATCCTTGTAGCTCTCTGCATCGGGTGATACATTGGAGGCACCAAAAGCTGCCAGACGAGGTTTTGTGATATGACTGTTCATTCAATGATTACCCTGTGGTTTTTGAAGCCCTCTTTTTGAAGGGCGTCAATAGTCTGTTCAACTTCAGCTGCCTCTTGATAGGGTCCAATACGCACACGATAAAAAGTTTGACCCGAGATATGATGCTCTGTGATCAACGCTTTTGCATAGTGAGGACGCAGTTTCGCTAGTTGGTTTTGCGCATTTTGTCGGGAGCTGTAGGCGCCTAATTGTATAAACAATGCACCAGAAGCAAGCGGTTTTTTGATGATATTTGTGGCTATCGTAGGCTGTTTGGGCGTTGATACAACAGGTGTTACGGCAGTCTTTGGTATGTTAGACGTGATTGTTTCTGTAATAGGTGATGGGGGAGGGCTGGCAATTGGGGTGATCATTTCATCCGGTGTGAGGCTAGCTTCAGCTTGTTGGGTTTCGGATGGAAGGGGCCGATGCTCTGCTGCAATATCCAAGGTTTGTACACGCACATGTGCTGTGCCTTTGCGATCATAATCTAAGGCTTTAGCCGCAGCATAAGAGAGATCAATCAGGCGCTCTTTAACAAACGGTCCTCGATCATTCACGCGTACAGTAATGACCCGCCCATTATCCAAATTTGTGACACGCACCAGAGTGGGCAAGGGGAGTGTTTTATGCGCGGCAGAAAGCGTGTGCATATCATAGCGTTCTCCATTGGCTGTAGTTTTGCCATGGAAATCTTTACCATACCATGAAGCTATCCCTGTTTGATCATAGGAGGTGATCGATTGCATCGGTGTGTACCAGCGGCCCTGAACCTTGTATGGCTTGCCTGTTTTTTTGAGGCCACCGGCACCATTGGGCAGTTCTGGGGAGGGGGCTATCGCTGGCGCTGATTTTGTAACTTTAATCTGTGGGGGTGGCAGTACGGCGCAGTTACTTAATAGCAGCGTAGCGATCGCTAATTGCAGGTGGACTTTCAGGAGACGGCGAATGTTACATCTCCAAGCAGCGCGGCCAGTTCTGTGGCTGCCATAGCATAGTTGTAAGAGCGATTCCAGCGCGTGATGACATAAAAATTATAATGCACCAGCGCAAAACGACGTCCCTGTTTTGGACGCATCTCAATAATACTAACCTTATCATTATCACGCCATATAGCGGGCAGATCAGGGAGGTGCTGGCGGAGCTTGGCTAACGGCTGCCATGTATCAAAACCTGTTTTAGCAAGCGATGTTAACGCTGCACTAACCGGTAGCCAATAAGCGCAGGGGCGTCCGTGTTGCCAACCGTGGTGGTTGAAGTAGTTGGCGACGCTGGCGATAATATCATCGGGTGAATCCCACACATTTCGTTTTCCATCGCCATCCGCATCCACAGCATAGGCGCGAAAGGATGAGGGAATAAATTGCGTGCTGCCAAAAGCACCGGCATAAGAGCCTAATTCGCGACTTGCATCGCGCCCCTCCTCTTGGGATAAAAGCATAAACTCGCCCAGTTCACGGCGAAAAAAATTAGCGCGGCGAGGGAAGCCGGTTGCCAGTGTATAAAGGGAGTCTACAATGCGATCTCTGCCTCGATTACGACCATAATGCGTTTCCATGCCTAGAATGGCAGCAATAAGCATCGGTTCCACATGATATTTTTTTTCTACTTTGGTAAAAATGGCTTGTTGTTCGGTGAGGTATTGATGCCCCATTTTTTTTAGTCTATTGGTGAGGAAAAGGGGGCGATATTCACTGTAAGAGCGCGATTCATAAGGCGTGGTGATGCGCGTAATAATGCTAGGCGTGAAATGGGCATCATGCAAGTTACGCAGGATAAGTTCTTTGGCGATGCCCGTTTCACGAGCAATTAGGCGAACTAGCTCTGCTTTACTTACCTGTTGTGATGGGTGTTTGATGGCCACCGCAAGCAAGCTAGAAGGGAGGCAGAAAGGCAGAGCCGCAAGCGGAATACCGCGCAGTAAAGCACGCCGTAACGGGTTTTGGGGGGTGTTTTCTTCACTTGGTGGCATGGTTTTTAATAGAGGGAGGCACAACATAGTCGCAATGCTAGCGGTGATTGGCGCTGACAGATAGAAGATATTCACTGTTTGGTAAATTCCAAATTTCACCATAAAGATATCAGATGAATGGCGAAGCCAGAGAGAATCCCCTGCTGGACCAAGGCACAAAGTGAACATTTTCACCCCACTCCTTCGCGGGGGCAGGTTCTTCACGGGAAGCAAGTGCGGCGTTCCCGAAGGTTAAATCGGGAATCCACATCAAACAAACGCTCTGCTATGCGTTCCCACGCAGGAGCATGGGAACGAGGATGGATTCCCGTCTTCACGGGAATGACGGGCGTAATGCTAAGGGCCTCGGAAATAATAAAATATCCAAAAGGTGCGCAGGATAGTTGTCGGATTCAAGGCGTAGAAACAGGCGCATAAGCAAGCCCTGAATGGGCGCTTATTACTTTCAATAGAGCCAATTGCAAAACTCGTGAGCGGCGATCGGCGGCCCCACTTTGGCCCATTTCCGCGCTGTTGTTTGCTCCATGGAACCACCATGCACCTCATTGCACCTCAAAAATGGACTCAAAGTGGGATTGCCGCTCATCCACCCAGAGTTTTGCAATTGGCTCAATAGTAACTGTTTCTACAACGCAGAAGGCGAGCTTATAGACCAGCATCATTGGATGTTTTATTTTTTCCGCGGCCCTAAAGTCACGATACAGGGCGGGGCAGGCTATCTGAGGGATGATGATTTGTGGTTCAAAAGTGATCTGTGAAAATAAAGGTTGACGAAGTATCGTTGCATTCTTACTGTTCGCCGCGTTCGCAACCAATCGCCCCTCTGGCGGGTTGTGACAAACATAACGCGGGGTGGAGCAGTGGTAGCTCGTCGGGCTCATAACCCGAAGGTCGTTGGTTCAAATCCAGCCCCCGCAACCAAACATAAGGCTCTTAAATCTTGATATTATCAATGATTTGAGAGCCTTTTTTTATTTGGATCTGTGGTGCATGTAAAGCTTCTGTTGCAGAACTATGCTGAATAATTATTTCTTTAAATTGAGAGCCACTTGTAAAACACATGAGCGGCGATTGACTTCCCCACTCAGAGTTTTGGGCTTCCCTTTTAAGGCGGGACAACAATGATTACAACAATTTACGTCATGATTGAGGTGCGCGGAACAAGCCGTCTCTTTGCTCGTCATTCCCGTGGAGAACCTACCCCCGAGAAGGCGTGGGGCGGGAATCCATCCTCGTTCCCACGCTCCTGCGTGGGAACGCATAGCAGATCGTTTTAGATATGGATTCCCGATTCAACCCTCGGGAATGACGGTCTCTTGCCGTGAAATGACGGCAAGGGCAGGGCGTCTCTCACTCGTGATGGCCGTCAGGCTTAGGTCGGGAGACTATGGGGATTGAGGTCAAACAGCTTGTTGAATAAAAAATACTATAACCGAAAGCATCTCGTAATTTTTATCATTGCAGATGTCCCCTCTTAAAAGGGAAGCCCGGAAGATGAAGATATATCTTTCAGCTGTGAGGTAACGTAAAGCGCCAACTATTTTTTATAGTTGGCGAAGGATGCCCAAATATCCCTATATTTCGACAGCCAAGTCCTGCCCCAGACCATTACAGTCAAGCATACAGATTCCTGATTACCCATGAAATGCATCCATCAAACGGACTGCTTATACTCGATGTTCCAGTTTTTATATGTGGGCTGTCATCGCTATAGAGCCTTTCACCGCAGAGGAAAGACAGAGGATATAATACGTAGGTTAGTTGAACATGTTTATTATAATAATGATTATCTTCGTGACCTCTGCGGTGGAAAGACTTTGACGGCTTTATGGATGTTGTTAAGAATCGAAGCTGTAGTTTTATTTGCATTTTGCGCATAAACTAGCTGAGTTCAAGCACGTCCATCGATTTTCCACAACAAAACTGGAAGATCGAGTTTAACCTCTGAAAATATAAATTATCCTTTCAGTTTGGACGTTCCACCCATACGCCAGAGCACAATGCCACCGGGAATCGCTGCAATCACCAGCACCAACACCCATAACATGGCCATCGCAGCAGCAGCCTCTGCGGATGCACCAAACCAGACAGCTAAACCAACATAACCGGCTTCACGAATACCAAAACCATTGAAGGAGATCGGCAGTGCTGAAGCCAATGCCACCAAACAAACAATAAATGCATAGGCAGCCCAAGATAGCTCCAAACCAACCGCTTGCCCTAAGAAGATATGCGCTTGCACAACCAAGCCTTGAAAGAGTAAAGAGACCGGCAACGCTTTCATCCATGCACGTTTAAATAGAGAAGAAGCCAATGGTAACTGTTTCCAACCCGACCACGTCCCCTGCCATGATCGCTGCTGCAAGCGTGACCACCAAAAGCCAACTGTCCCCATAAGCAAGCAGAGCAGTGCCAGCGAAGCATTCCAGAGCCAAACCCACAGTGCGGGAACAGGCAGAAAAAACATCGTAATGCTGACCACGATCATCAACCCGACAACACCATTTAAGCGTTCTAAAATAACACTGGCTGCAGCTGTCCAACCCGCTTGTTCACGACCTTTAGCCAATAGCCACCCACGTGCCACATCACCACCAATAATTGATGGGAGAAACAGACTGAGAAACATACCTAAAAAATAGAGTTCAATTTTACGCCTAGTCTGCACGACTAAGCCCAGACCACGAGCAAGCCAGGCCCAACGTAGACCCGAAAACAGTTGTCCCACAAGCAGGCAGAGTAGAGCCGCTAGCACTTGCAACCAATCAGCCTGTCGTAACTGCTGCCAGATGGCCTCTAAATCCAGAGACCAACATAGAAAACCTATCAGCAACAGTGAACAGATAATTTTTAGCCAAAATATCATAAAAACAGCATGCTCTATTTACAACCATATCGGATATTTCTATAGATACCAATAAGTTCCATGTATTTAGCAAGCTCAGGCTTATGCTTATATATAAACCAGCCCAATATGGATATATTCATTCATCCTGCCTGAATCAAGTTAACCGCCAGCTGCTCAAAAGTAGGTACCAGAAAATTATCCAAAAACATCAAAGCTAGCAGCACAATCATAGGTGAAAAATCAATACCGCTAATATAGGGCACACGCCGACGCACAGGAAAGATCATCGGTTCAGATAGCTGGTTAATCATACGAACAACAGGATTGTAAGGATCCGGTGATACCCAGGAGAGTACAGCACGTGCAATCACTACAATCGTAGCACTCATCAATATCACATGCACAACCGTACTTAATGCCTGCAGGAAATAGCCTAGTATATACATTAAGCCGCTAACTCCTGTGACCTTTTACTCGCAGCAGTCAAGGCTGCGCGAACAGTATCGGGCAAACCCTGCTCCAGCATTACATCGAGTGCTGCCAGTGTGGTGCCGCCAGGACTACTTACCTGCTGACGCAGGGCTGAGGGTGTCCGACCACTCTCCACCATGATTTTACCAGCTCCAAAGGCGGTCTGGGTTGCCAGTTTTCCAGCTAATGTTTCTGATAAGCCTAAGGCCACGCCTGTTGCCTGCATCACCTCGGCCAGTAGGAAAAAATAAGCTGGACCACTACCTGAGAGCGCTGTGACTGCATGCATCTGCTGCTCGCTGTCCACCCACTCTACTGCACCGGATGCCTGCATAAGATAACTAGCGCGCTGACGGTAAAAATCACTTGCCTCGCTATAGAGCACCGACATACCAGCACCCACCAATGCTGGTGTATTCGGCATCACGCGCACCACATGACATGCAACACCAAGCCACTCAGCAATAGAGCCCAAACGCACTCCGGCGGCAATCGAAATCACCGTGGCCTCTTCTTTGAGTGACGCTCCAAGCGTCGCCGCGACTTTCTGCATCTGTTGTGGTTTAACAGCTAATACCAGCAGATCAGCACAAGCGGCCGCTTCAGCATTATCTACCGCAATAACGGTGCCGTATGTTTCACGCAAAAACTCGCACCTTGTACCTACTGGATCAGCCACACAAATTTTAGCTGCTGGATGGCCGCCCTTCATCAGTCCCGAAATCAGGGCCTCAGCCATATTGCCGCCGCCAATAAAAGCGATCGTTAAATGTTGCATCAATGATTCCTATTGTTACGAATATCTAGCTCAGCGAACAGTATCGAACCAAGCCTTACTATATCTGTGCCTGCCGCCACTGCTGCGCGGTAGTCCTGACTCATACCCATGCTTAGCAAACCAACACTCCCACCGAACATCTCATCTCGCAAGTGCCTCATACGTTCAAAGGCACCACACACATCACCCGCCTGCGGAGCCATAGCCATCAAGCCTGCTACTTCCAAGCCTTCGAACTTAGATAAAGTGGCCATAAATAGGGGCAACGCTGCGGGAGTCACACCCTGTTGCTCCGGATTAGCCGCAATATTTACTTGAATAAGCACGGGCAAACTGCGCCCATGCAAATGAGCCACCACAGCCGCTGCGGTGTGAAGATCACAACAACTATGCCACATGGCGGCATGGCGAGCGACATACTTCGCTTTATTTTTTTGTAGCGGCCCGATCATATGCCACTGACATGCCGGCCAGCGCAAGGCCCGATCACGCAGTGCTTGCGGACGCGACTCACCAAAACAGCGCTGACCAACATCAATCAATGTCTGGACAGCTTCATCAGGGGCATATTTACTAATCGCCAGCAGCTTCACATCTTCTGCTTGCAACTGGCCATTAAGCGCCTGCCAGCGCTCATTCAGCATGCGCCTAGATGCTGCTGAAACAGCATGCTGTTGTGGCAAAACAGTTGATTCACTCATCTGGTTTTCTACCTACTGCCAGCAGACACGTTGATCAAGTGCCCTGCTCAAGGTATGTTCATCCAGATATTCCAGTTCACTCCCTTCAGGCACGCCCCGAGCAATACGAGAAACATGCACAGCGCCCTGCTGATAACGGTTGGCCAGATAGTGCGCTGTTGCTTCACCATCGACTGTCGCACTGGTTGCCATGATCATCTCACGAATCCCCTGTTCGACACGTCGATCTAGTGAAACCAGACGCAGCTGATCTGGACCCATACCATCAACGGGGCTTAATCTACCTTGCAACACATGATAACTACCGCGATAACCATGACCACGCTCCATCATCAACACATCCACAGGCTGTTCCACAACACATATAGTCGAGCGATCACGCTTTGGATCATCACAAAAATGGCAATGACCCTGCTCTGAAAAACAGCCACAACAGTCACAAAAACTCACCTGCTCATGCAAGCTATGTAGCGCCGAAGCCAAAGCGAGCGTGTCACTCGCTGGCCGGGTCAATAGATTCAAACCCAAGCGCATGGCTGTTTTTGGTCCCACACCCGGCAGCGTCGAGAACATCTCCACTACCCGTGCTAAGGGCGCAGGCATACCGGGAAAATGAATCAAAGAGAGAAGCCCGGTGGCAACGGCATGCCAGCCATCAAACTCTGCTGCTTCTCTTTTGCAATAGCTTCTGCTTTCTGCGAAGCATGATTAACAGCCGCAGCCACCAGATCTTCAACCAGTGCTTTATCCTGTTCAGCCCATAAAGAGGGATCGATCTCTACCCGATGTACAGCTTTATCCCCGCTCATCGTTACATGCACCATACCGCCACCGGCTTCGCCACTAACTTCCATGTCGGCCAACTCAAGCTGCATGGTTTTCATGTTTTCCTGCATCTTTTTAGCCTGCATCATCATTTTACCGATATTCATCTGATTACCTCTATACGCTTCTAAAATTATTTACTCATTACCCATCAATCTCATCCCACTGCGGCGGACTTACAATGCTACGATTTATCATCCACACCCGCCGGCAGAACATTGACCAACTGAGCATCCAACTCTTGCATCAAGCCTTGTACGTGCGGATCAGCTTCTGCATGTTGGCGCAAGTGAGCCTTTTCCGCACGCGCAATACGATCCCGTTGCTGAGATATTGATTCACCTTCGCCCGCCTGCTGTGACTCCCAAATCACTTCACGACCCAACCAGTCAGCAAAACTACGTCGATCCGTGATATGAATCATCGCCTGTTGATGCTTATTCAGAGCTAATCGTACTTTATCTGAAAATTCCAGACAGTGAACATGCTCCAACATTGCAGCTAATCCCGGCTTAATCTTATGTAGGGCCGCCACGACCTGCGGCCAATCATGATACTGTTTACCCGCTAACTGAGTCATAGACATCGGTAGTTCAGCCTCAACAGAAACAGGTTCTACTCGCACACTCTCGGCTAAAGAAGGTGGCTTTATGTCCACTTTCTTCTCTTGTTCCACGACGGTAGGCGCACGATTCACCGCGGCTGACTCATCTGCGACCTTTTCGACGGAAACTGTAGCAGCGCTGCTATGTTGATCAGCAGTGGCCGACCTACTCTGGGCGCTAGCCGCAACCTCGCTCGCTGCAACCCCCTGCCCCACAACCGGCAGCAAACCCACAGGTGAGATTGCATTCAAACCCGAGAGACGCATCAATATCATCTCCACGCCCATACGTTCATCCACTAAAGAGAGATCACGCATACCGGACAATAGCACCTGATAACGTAGATCTAGCGCTGGGCCACTTAATAATGATACATACTGAACTAACCACTCTCGTTGTTCAGCATCCGTCTCCTCTCCCAACAGTGACTCGTCTACCAGCAAACAACTCAATTGATGCCACAAACGAGCCAGCTCCAACAGTAGCACTCTTGCACCATAACCCATGGCTGTCGTCTGACGCAACAGTTGCAACGACGCCAAGCTATCCCCGGAAAATAGCGCCTGTGACAGTGCACGAATGCGCCCCAAGCCCACTTGTCCGAGTGCCGCATCCACATCAGCCAAAGCCACCTGTTTGCCACTATAAGCCAACACCCGCTCACTCAGCGATAGCGCATCACGAACACTACCATCAGCTGCCCGTGCAATAGCCGCCACAGCATCTGCATCCGCCTGAATAGACTCTTGCCCAAATACATGCGATAGGTAGCTGGAAATTTCACTCAAACCCAGCCTACGCAAATCAAATCGCTGACAGCGTGAGCGCACCGTAATCGGCAACTTCTCCGATTCCGTCGTCGCCAAAATAAACAGCACATGCGCGGGTGGCTCTTCGAGTGTTTTCAATAGTGCATTAAAAGCATTCTTTGAGAGCATATGCGCTTCATCAATAATATAAACGCGTGTTTTAAGATTTGAGGGTGGATAACGCACGCCATCCAAAATTTCCCGCATATCATCTACACCAGTATGGCTTGCAGCATCCAGCTCCTGCACATCCAAATTAGCACCATTCACAATAGAACTACATGCACTGCAGCTACCACATGGCTCACCATCAGTAGCATTTTCACAATTCACGGCCATCGCCATCAAACGGGCAATGGTGGTTTTTCCTACACCACGAATACCACACAACAGATAAGCATGGGCCAAATTACCGCCACTGAGCGCATTTTTCAGCGTTCGCACCACCACATCCTGGCCAACGAGATCAGAGAATTTTTGTGGGCGCCAGCGCCTAGCTAATACCAAATAGGACATGCGAGCACTCTACGGTTTGCTTTCACCTCTGCAATCTGAAATACACCGCATGGCTGCAACCATGCAGAACCATTCACCACCACGCGTACAGTTTCGCTCAACGGGGTTAAATATTCCACCCACTTTTCTCATAGCCAAACCGTATATTATCCAACTGCGGCGCCCAACAAAAAGCATCATGCCAGAGGTGCGACTTCAGTCGCGCAGCAACACCAAAACGTTGCGGGGCTAAAGCTAAAGTGATTCAAGCTTAAAGATATCTTTTCTCGTCATTCCCGAGGGTTTAGTCGGAAATCCATATCAAACAAACGCTCTGCTTGATTCTAAAACCAATGGATTCCCGATGAAACCTTCGGGAATGACGGTCAACTGCTGTGAAAGGATAGCAAGGACAAGAAGCTTCTCACGCGTCATGTCCGTGAAGGCATTGGGCGGGAGGCTATGGGGATCCTGGGTAAAGTCAGGAGCGTACAACATTTTAGATAAATATTTTGTAAAGGACGAAAACAACGCCCCATTACCTTTCGTCTTTATAATGATACCATCATCGGTAGCAGTATTTTACTGTCATGAAATTCAAAAAAATGAACTTTCTGCTCAGCAGCCAAGACTTGATTTGGTATCGTTGAAAACAAAACGACGCCTTCATCAATCAGCGGTTGGTAAATATAAGTACCAAACCGTAAAGGGCAAGCTCCCAACCATGCAGCAAGAAGCTGCTCCTGCATCAGGTCTGAAATACTGTCTCCGGGTTGAAAACCCCATTCGGATATTAGCTTACAGCCGCTACGATTGCCCGACAAGATGCTCCCACTGATACTGAGCAAGAGCAGTGGAAGCTGCTTAACACTGTCCAAATATTTTTCCTGAGATAGATCAAACCGCTGCAAAAGCCCTTCATAGCCCCCACCTTCATCCTCTTTAACAAGCGGCCGACGCTTCATAAAGAACTGAACCATCTCGCCACTACGATTACAGTAACTACCGGATGTGGTTTCCATCTTCACCCCTACAGCCGCTTGTGAGTAGCATGGTTTACCCGGCTGAAAAAACTCAGACCGGTTCATTTCAACTATTTCCTGACTCGAATAGCCCGTTAACTCTTTGATACCTTCTCCTACTAGTCGGACCGTTCCATTTTGATCCACCCTAAAGTAGACAGCGTGCTGTTGTCTGGCATAACTCAACATCATCTGTTTTACGCACTCTGCATCTATCGCATCAGTCGGCCGTACTATACTGGTAAGATCTCTAATAAAGTTTTCCACTTGGGTCATTGTTTTCATTGAACTACTCCTTTAACTCAGGGTGCAAGTTTGGCTCTTTTAGTTGATTTCGAGTGCGACGTGATATCTGCTCAATTAACTGGTTCACTTTTTTATTATTATCTGCTGCGGAGATATTTTTACACATTAAAAAGACACCATATACTTGTTCACATGGAAATAGTGCTCGGACAGTTGTACCCGGATTTACACTATGATCTACCTGCAATAGCCCTTCTAAGTCATTGATTGTCCTCATCACTGACCTCAACCCATAACCACGCTGCTGATCAGGTGCCTTATCTATCATAGGCAGGGTATCTAGCGCATGGCCTTGATTGGATACTTGCAAATAAACATACGGCCCACTTGCCCGGGCTTCACTACAAATCGAATTTTCTATATCAGCATGCGTCAACCATGTCCGACCTATCGAGATGCTCAACACCTCATTATCTCCCTTCAACTGTCCGAGGCCATCTTTCATTAAATTTAATAATATTTTTGTTAACGGTAATTTATCACTTTCATGGCACTGAATATTCCCTACCATTTTCAAAGAAAAAGCAATATGATCGGATAACAAAGGTGAAACCATGTCACAACAATCATGTACCACTTCTTTTAAATTAACCCTCTCTGCTGTCGGACTATTGGCGTCAGGATGCTTGTAGAAAGTAGCCATCTGATTGACTGCTTTTGACAAACAGTTAATCTGATGTTTCATAATTGCATCATCCTGAATGGCGTTATCGACCAGTAACTTTTCCAACATCTGTACTCGGCCTGATATAACGCAAATAATATTACCAAGATCATGCAAAAATTCTTTTTCATGTAGCTTTTTAAGGAGGGGGAAGGGGGTTGGATTTGTCATGAGCGAAGTATGCTACAACTGTTTTTTTCTTGTAATCGCATGCAATAATTAGCATACACATAAATTATTGACAACAACCGCATGACTGACTATAAACAGATAGAGAGTGGAGGGAGTCATGACAATATATTCAGTATTACTAGTGGAAGATGAAATTGGTATCCGCCAATCTATTGCCAAAAAAATATTAGCTCATCCAAATTTAAGCTTATATGGCTCTGTAGGTAGCTGCGCTGAAGCAGTCGCATTGATCAATGGCAAACCAGACGTTCTACTCACAGACTTGGGGCTACCTGACGGTAGTGGAATTTCGCTAGTACAGCAGGCCAGAGCTGCAACAGCACCGATCGAAACAATGATACTCACGATTTTTGGCGACGAGATGAATGTTATCTCATCGATTGAAGCGGGTGCATCCAGCTATCTTCTCAAAGAACATGGCTTGGATAATATAGCTGATGCTATCTGCGCCATGATGGCAGGTGAATCAATGATCGACCCGCTCATCGCCCGTTTTTTGTTATCCCGCTTAAATCAGAAACAGAGCTCAACAACGACAAGTAAATCACCTCTTAGCAGCAGCCATAAAGGCGTTCGCAAGAAGCTGCCACATCAAGCATCAAAACCCGCCCAAGAAAATGCACTGAGTGGCCGTGAAATCGAAGTACTACAGATGGTATCAAAAGGCTTAACCTATGCAGAGGCTGGTGGCGTTCTGGATATTTCCGTAAACACCATTCGCGCCCACATCCGAAATATTTATACCAAACTCGCTGTAAACTCACGATTTGAAGCTATTTATGAGGCAACTGTTTTAGGCATCATCGAACCCATAAGTAAAATAACCGACTAGAAGGCTGTCCAAGAATGGCAAACCTACTGCGTAGAATCGGATATTGGCCGGATTTCTACCCACTTATCGTTTTGAGCCCCTGCTATTTGACTCAAAGGGAATGAAAATCCAACGCAATCTCGCTATCCATCGCTACGACCTCCTTTCTCGGACAGCCTCCTAGGATTTAGGAACACGAAAATAAACCATCATTCCCACGTCGTCAGGATTGAGGTCAAACAGCTTGTTGCATAAAAAACACTATAAGCGAAAGCATCTCGTAATCTTTGTCATTGCAGTTGTCCCATCTTAAAAGGGAAGCCCATTTCCGTGAAAGCCTGGTAAGCTCCGCAGCAGTCACTAAATAGTTCACCCTGAAACTGCGGCATAAGCCCTACGTTGTGCCTTGTGTTTTTGTGCTAAACACTCTTTTCCGCAGCTTTCTGTAATAGAACCTCTTACGCTCTACTCCACATGTAACATATGCACCCAGTGGCCACCATGTTTGACTTTCAGACGCCTTTTCACAGGGATACCGAGTGCACGCTCACAGCCTTGATCTGGAACAATCACCATCATCCGCCAACCAGAAAAGCGTTCTTTAAATACTTTCCCCAACAATGCATAGATCGCTCGTGCATCCCCTTCAATGCGACCGCCATAAGGTGGATTCACCATAATCAAACCCGTTGCGGTCTCCTTTGGTGGCATCATATTGGCTATATCCAACTCCGAAAACTGAATCAAATCCGCAACTTCAGCATCTTTTGCATTCTTTCGGGCTTGAGCCAACATACGTCCGTCGATATCGGTAGCTAAAATTTTCACTTCTGGCCTTACAGCCATAGCCACACTCTTCTCTTTCACCCGTTGCCAACGCTTCTCTTTCAGACTGGGCCAATGCAAGAATGCAAAATCATGAGCCAAGCCCGGCGCCCTTTTAGCGGCTATTAAAGCGGCTTCCGTAGCAAATGTACCCGAACCACACATAGGGGTAAGAAGTAACTCTTGCGGCTGCCACTCCATCCACTGCAAAAGCGCTGCCGCAATCGTCTCACGAAGCGGTGCCATGCCACTATGTAGGCGATAACCACGTCGATCCAAACGTTCACCACTACAATCAATACTGATCGTGCATCGATCTTTATCTACACGCAGCAAAACCTGTTGTGCGAGTTCTTCACCATCACTGATCGTAATCTGTATACACTCATCATGGATCGCATCAAAAACGGCTTTTTCTACTCTTCCTGAATGTAATAAACGAGAGCCATGACACGAAGCGCGCAAAGAAATCTTTGACCCCTCACCCAAATAACGCTGCCACTCCACCCGTTTACTTTTATTATATAACTCAGGAAAAGAGAGCACTTTAAAAGAAGCAACTCTTAACAGTACACGAGTAATACAGCGGCTACGCAAGTTTATCCGCATCATCATATCCAGCGAACCGGTAAATTCGACGCCGCCTGCAACAGCATGAATATCATGCGCTGATAAGCTAGCAAGTTCCGCTGCAGCAAGCGACTCCATGCCAGGAGGCATAATCGCAAAAAATTGATTCACTGCTGGCGCAGGTGTGATCGGAATCGGAGTATCGTTTAATAAAGTCATGTTGCGAAACTATCGCCCAAGCGGCTAAATGAACAGCTTACCCAGCAATACGTAGCGTAGAAGCCACTAGACCGGCATCTGGATATGCTTTTTTTTACTGTTAAAAACTCAAGTATGGCATCTTACATTGACATTAAATGAAACTTATCATTCATTGGTTTGTATGGCATTTTGTAACTACTCAGCACCCCACACAAAAATAGTTGTAACTGCTCAGGTCGCTCCTGATTTGTTCGAGTTCAAGGAAGAAATACGTAGTGTGCTCCTGCACTTGAGTATTTTTGACGCAGAAATCGGGCAAATCAGGGGATAACCTGAGTAGTTACGGCATTTTTTAAAATCATCTAGTGATT
>JAUZRH010000211.1 GCA_030950555.1 Mariprofundus sp.
CGGTTGTAACCGGTCGTATTGAAGCGGGTATTGTGAAGGTTGGTGAGGAACTCGAGATCGTTGGTGTTAAAGATACGGTTAAGACAACCTGTACTGGCGTTGAGATGTTTCATAAGCTTCTTGATCGTGGTGAGGCTGGCGATAACGTGGGTGTGCTACTGCGTGGCACTAAACGTGAAGATGTTGAGCGTGGTCAGGTACTGGCTAAAACTGGTTCCATTACGCCGCATACAGCATTTAAAGCAGAAGCCTATATCCTGAATAAAGAAGAGGGCGGCCGTCATACCCCTTTCTTTAATGGTTACCGTCCTCAGTTTTATTTTCGCACTACGGACGTAACAGGTTCTGTAACACTGCCAGAAGGCACCGAAATGGTGATGCCTGGCGATAACGTCTCTATGGATGTTGAATTGATTACACCAATCGCGATGGACAAAGAGCTTCGTTTTGCCATTCGTGAAGGTGGACGTACGGTCGGCGCTGGCGTCGTTACCGACATAAGTAAGTAATAGGGGGCCTAGGTGGCAACTCAAAGTATTCGTATTCGCCTGAAGGCTTTTGATCATCGTATTCTTGATAAGAGTGCGGCTGACATTGTGGCGACAGCAAAACGTACCGGCGCAGAAGTGCGCGGGCCAATTCCAATCCCGACCAAAATCCGCAAGTTTTGCGTGATCCGGTCACCACATAAGTACAAGGATTCTCGAGATCAATTCGAGATTCGTACACACAAACGTATGTTGGATATATATAAACCGACACCACAGACGGTAGATGCGCTAATGAAGCTCGACCTGCCCTCCGGCGTGGATGTCGAGATCAAGCTGTAAGGGAGAGACAGTCGTGAGTGTTGGATTAATCGCCCGGAAAGCGGGTATGACACAGATATTTACAGAAGATGGTGCTGCTATCGCAGTGACTGTTCTGGATGTTGAACCGTGCAAGGTTATTGCACGTCGTAGTGTTGACAAAGATGGTTATGATGCAGTCCAGATTGGCTTTGGTGCACCTAAGCGCGAAATTACTCGCGCTATTCAGGGTCACTTTGCTCGTCAAGGGCAGGAAGCTACACGTGGACTCAAAGAGTTTCGTGTTGCAGCCGATGCTGAGTTTGAGTTGGGCCAAGAGCTGAATGCAACGTTATTTGAAGCAGGTCAGAAGATTGATGTCTCTGGTACCTCCAAGGGCCACGGTTTTGCTGGTGTTATGAAGCGTTATAACTTTGCTGGTGGCCGTGCAACCCATGGTGCTGAGAAGGTTCATCGTCAGATGGGCTCTACTGGTCAGTGCCAATGGCCTGGTCGTGTGTTCCCAGGTAAGAAAATGCCAGGTCACTTCGGTAATGTGCGCTCTACTGTGCAGAATCTAACAGTAGTTCGTGTAGATGTTGAAGAAAACCGCATTTTGGTGATGGGTGCTGTTCCTGGTTCGCGTAATGGATTAGTTGAACTGCGTGCCGCTGTGAAGGGGGCATAAGATGTCTGAAATCAGTATCGTAGACCAAAATAACAATGAAGTGGGCAAACGTACGTTGAATCCAGCCGTATTTGGGCTGGAAGCAGACACTACCTTTGTTCATCGTGTATACTCAGCGCTAGCATCTGCCCAGCGTGGTGGTACAAGCAAGGTAAAAGATCGTTCTGAAGTTTCTGGTGGCGGTAAGAAGCCTTGGAAGCAGAAGGGTACTGGCCGTGCTCGTGCGGGTTCAAACCGTCAGGCACAGTGGCGTCATGGTGGTACAGCACATGGACCACAGTCGGACACCTCGTTTGCTACACGTATCAATAAGAAAGAACGCCGTCGTGCATTCTGTTTGGCCCTTTCGGCTTGTCTTCGTGATGGAAAAATTACGATTGTTGATAAAGTTGAGTTTGACGCAGTTAAGACCAAATCATTTGTTCAGATGTTAACAACGATGGGCGCTACTACAGGCTTGGTTGTGTTGGGTGAAGCAAATCGTGCTGTTGAGCTCTCTGGCCGTAACGTGGTGAATAGCACCGTACTGTTGGATGGTCAGGTAAGTCTACACGACCTACTAAAAAGCAAACGTATCATTTTGACATCGGCTGCTGTTGATAATCTTGAGGAGCGTTTGTCATGAGTGCAAATATTAATCACTTTAACATTCTGCGCCGCCCTGTAATCACTGAAAAGAGTTACGCGGCAACCGGTGCAGCAAATCAGTATACTTTCCGTATATCCCGTGAAGCTACCAAGGCTCAAGTAAAAGCTGCCGTTCAGGCTGTTTTTGAAGTGGACGTAGACAAGGTGCAGGTGATCAATATGCCTACTAAGCCTAAACGTCGCGGCGCCCACGCCGGCACTCGCTCTGGTTACCGTAAGGCGATTGTTCGCCTGGCTGAAGGGCAGACGCTGGAAGTGGCGGAAGAGGTATAAACGATGGCTTTAAGAGCACTGAAACCAACAAGTAATGGTAATCGCGGCCGTATCGGCGTGGTGAACCTTGATCTGTATAAGGGTGAACCTGAGCGTTCACTAACATCTGGCCTTACAAAATCGGGCGGTCGTAACAATAATGGACGCATTACCTCCTTCCATCGTGGTGGTGGGCATAAGCGTCTTTATCGCACAATTGATTTCAAGCGTGACAATTTCGGAATAGAAGGTAAGGTTGCGCGCCTTGAATATGATCCAAACCGCACATCGCATATTGCCTTGGTAGTTTTTAGCAATGGCGACAAGCGTTATATCCTCGCTCCACAGGGACTTAATGCTGGTGATCGTGTCATGTCCGGCCCGGATGCTGAGATTCGTCCAGGTAACGCACTGCCACTGTCTATGATTCGCATTGGTATGATGGTTCATAATGTTGAGATGAAGCCTCAGAAGGGTGGTCAAATGGCCCGTAGTGCGGGTGTTTCGATTCAGCTAATGGGTAAAGAGGGTGGCTTAGCTATTCTTAAAATGCCATCAGGTGAGTTTCGCCGTGTTGATGCACGTTGTTTAGCTACGATCGGAGTGTTGGGTAATGCTGATCACTCAAATCGGAAAGTTGGTAAGGCTGGCCGTTCACGTTGGTTAGGTATTCTACCTAATGTACGTGGTGTTGTAATGAACCCTGTAGATCACCCACATGGTGGTGGTGAAGGTCGTACGTCGGGTGGTCGTCATCCGGTTACACCTTGGGGTGTGCCAACCAAGGGTCATAAGACTCGTCAGAAGAACAAGGCGTCGAATCGTGATATTATTCGCCGCCGTAACCAGAAGTGAGGTAAGAGATGGCTCGTTCATTAAAGAAAGGCCCTTACATTGAGGCCTCTCTGCAAAAAAAGGTTGATGCAGCTAAAACTGCTGAGAAGAAAGCGGTGATCAAGACTTGGTCACGTCGTTCTACCATCTCGCCTGAATTTGTCGGACTCAATTTTGCTGTGCATAATGGCCACAAGTTTATCCCAGTTTACGTGACGGAGAACATGGTCGGTCATAAGATGGGTGAATTTTCACCTACTCGTACCTACTATGGTCATGGTGCGGATAAAAAGGCAAGGAAGAGGTAGGCATGGCTGAGCAAGTACGTGCATTGCACAAAAATAGTAGAATTAGTTCGCAGAAAGCTGGTTTGATGGCTACCGCGATTCGTGGTTTAGATGTTGATCGCGCTATTGCAGTATTAGCGTTGTCACCGAAAAAGTCGGCTCGCTTGTATGAAAAAGTGTTGAAATCTGCCATCGCAAATGCTGAGCAGAATCATGGTCTTGATGTGGATGCTCTATATGTCTCTGAAGCGAAAGCTGATGCAGGCATGACTCTGAAGCGTTTTCGTCCAAAAGGCATGGGGCGTATGCGTAAGCGTTTTCATCGTCACAGCCACCTGACAGTTTCTGTCAGTGAACGCGGATAAGGGGAGTAGTCATGGGACAGAAAGTCAATCCTATTGGATTTCGTGTTGGCATCATTCGCAACTGGGAATCAGTTTGGTACGCCTCTGATCAGAATTTTGGCGCACAACTACGTGAAGATATTAAATTGCGTCGTTATGTTAAAGCTCGCCTCAAGCATGCTGGTGTTTCACGTATTATTATTGAGCGCCCTGCAGGTAAAATTAAAGTAACCGTTCATACTTCTCGCCCAGGTGTGGTGATTGGTAAGAAAGGTTCTGAGATTGATGCTGTGCGGAAAGACTTGGTTAGAGAATTTGGCCAGGAAGTGCAGGTATTTATTGTTGAGATTCGTCGCCCTGAGGCAGAAGCTCAATTAGTAGCTGAGAACGTGGCTTTCCAGATGGAGCGTCGTGTTGCATTTCGTCGGGCCATGAAACGTGCCGTGCAAAGTGCCATGCGTATGGGTGCTAAAGGTGTTCGTATCAACTGTGCTGGTCGCTTGGGCGGTGCTGAGATTGCACGTACTGAATGGTATCGCGAAGGTCGTGTGCCGCTGCACACACTACGCGCTGATATAGACTATGGATTTGCAGAAGCAAACACCACCTATGGTGTGGTTGGTGTAAAAGTGTGGGTATTTAACGGCATTAAGCTGGGCAGTGCCTCCGATGCAATCTCATAAAGACAGTTATTAGGTAAAGAGGAAGAGTCACGATGTTGCAACCGAAGAAAATCCGCTGGCGTAAGCATCACAAAGAGCTTCAGCGTATTCGCGGCAAGAGCCCGCGCGGTGCCAGCCTTAATTTTGGTGAGTACGGATTGAAAGCAATGGAACCAGGTCGTATTACGGCGCGCCAGATTGAGGCGGCTCGTATTACCATCAACCGTCATGTTAGACGCCAGGGTCGAGTGTGGATCCGCATCTTTCCTGATCTGCCGGTATCTAAAAAGCCTGCTGAAGTCCGTATGGGTAAAGGTAAAGGATCACCTGAATTCTGGGTTGCTGCAGTTAAAGCTGGTCGCATCCTGTATGAGATGGACGGTATTGATGAGGAGACAGCTCGTGGGGCACTAGAACGTGCAGCTTCGAAGCTTCCTATCCGTACTAAAATTGTCATTCGTGGAGTTGGACGATGAGCGATAATAAAAATGCAAAAGCTCTGCGTGATATGAGTGCTGAAACACTGACAGAACGTATGGATGAGTTGGCTGCAGAAAACATGAAATTACGTTTTCAGAAGGCTACCATGCAGTTGAATAATACGGCCCGTGTTGGCCAGGTACGTCGTGAAATTGCACGTATCAAAACCATTCTGGCTCAGCGCAGCTAAGGAGATATAGAGAGATGTCCGAAGCAACAAGCAACAAGCGCACCCTTGAAGGGGTAGTATTGAGTAATAAAGGCGAGCAGTCGATTGTCGTAGAGGTGGAGCGTAAATTTTTGCATCCCCGTTACCGTAAGACAGTTCGTTCACATAAAAAGTATATGGCACATGATGCTGAAAACACCTGTAATATTGGTGATACAGTTCGCATTATCGAATCAGCACCCATCTCACGCCGTAAGCGTTGGATGTTAGTAAGTGTGCTGACTCGCGCTGAACAGCTGTAAGGAGATATTGGCATGATTCAAACAGAAACAGTTTTACAGGTTGCCGATAACTCTGGCGCTCGCAGAGTGAAGTGTCTGAAAGTTTTGGGCGGTTCTAAGCGTCGTTATGCCAGTGTTGGTGATGTAATAGTTGTTGCCGTGAAGGAAGCAGTTCCTAACGGTAAAGTAAAGAAGGGTGAAGTGCAGCGTGCTGTTGTAGTGCGTACTGCAAAAGAATTTCGTCGGGTTGATGGATCTTCCATTCGCTTTGATGAGAATGCCGCCGTGCTGCTGTCTAAGCAGAATGAACCGATGGGCACCCGTATTTTTGGCCCTGTAACACGTGAACTGCGTGGCAAGGGTTATATGAAAATTGTTTCCCTAGCGCCTGAAGTGCTGTAAGCGGGAAAGTGAGGCGAGAAGAGATGACAGCAACGGTGAAAACCCGAATTCGCAAAGATGATGAAGTAATTATAATTGCCGGACGTGACAAAGGTGCGCGCGGTAAAGTGATTCGCGTCATGCCACAGGACGCCAGTATTCTGGTAGCCAAGGTAAATATGATTAAACGTCATACCCGTCAGACTGAAAATAGTGCTGGTGGTATTGTCGACCGGGAAGCGCCGATGGCGATTTCTAATGTCCAGTACTTCTGTGCTAAATGTAAGGCCGGAGTTCGCCTGGGTGTAAAGACGCTCGACAATGGTAACAAGGTACGTACTTGTGCCAAATGCAGCGAAGTTCTGGATAGCTAGGAGATATTCGATAATGGCTCGTTTGAAAGAGATTTATAACGAAAAAGTAGCACCAGCTCTAAAGAAAGAGTTTGCCTACTCAAATCCAATGCAGATACCCGCAATTTCAAAAATTGTTGTGAATATGGGCGTTGGTGAAGCATCACAGAATGCTAAATTGATCGAAGGTGCGTTGTCGGATATGACAGCTATTACAGGTCAGAAACCGGTTGTGACTCGTGCACGCAAATCAATCGCTAACTTTAAGTTACGTGATGGATTGCCAGTCGGTTGCCGTGTAACACTTCGTGGCGATCGCATGTGGGAGTTTTTGGATCGTCTGGTCAATGTTGCCTTGCCACGTATTCGTGACTTTAAAGGTGTTTCTCCGAAGTCCTTTGATGGGCGCGGTAACTTTACCTTAGGTATTCGGGAACAGATTATCTTTCCTGAGATTCAATATGATAAAGTAGATAAGATTCGTGGCATGGATATTACTATATGTACTACTGCCGGAACCAATGATGAAGGACGCGCACTGTTGAGAGAATTCAGCATGCCGTTCCGCAAATAAGAGGGCTGCAGCATGGCTTCTAAAAGAATGATTGTAAAATGCAATCGCAAACCAAAATTTAAAGTTCGCGCCTATACGCGCTGTCAGCTTTGCGGCCGTCCACATTCGGTCTATCGCAAGCTTGGTCTGTGTCGTATCTGCCTGCGTAAGCATGCACTTGCCGGAGAAATTCCTGGCATGGTCAAGTCGAGCTGGTGAGGAGTAGAACGTTATGATGATGGATCGGATCGCCGACATGTTAACTCGCATTCGTAATGCGCAGATGGCTGGGCTAGAAAGAATTGAGATGCCTGCGAGTAAAATATTACTCTCTATGGCTGAATTGTTAAAAGACGAGGGTTACCTTGCCGCTGTTAAAGCTTATAATCATAAAGGTCATCGCTTCCTGCGTGTGACGCTTCGTTATGATGATGATGGCAAAGCAATCATTCGTGAGATCAAACGCATTTCCAAATCAGGTCGCCGTGTTTATGTCGGTTCTGATGAGTTGCCACGCGTAAAGAATGGCTATGGTGTTGCACTGATCAGTACTTCACAGGGAATTATGACCGACAAGAAGGCACGTACAGCCCAAGTGGGTGGCGAAGTCCTCTGTACGGTATTCTGAGGTAAATATGTCACGTATTGGTAAACAACCTATTACACTTCCCAAAGGTGTCGAAGCAACGATAGCTGCTGATTCGATCACTGTTAAAGGTAGTAAAGGCTCATTGAAGTCGCCACTTTTTGCTGGTATAACAGCATCAGAAGATAATGGTGTAGTGACGATTGCCTGCGCAAATATGGGAGACAAAAAGACAAAGTCTTTTTTCGGCCTCGTTCGCGCCTTAGTTGCTAGTAATGTTATTGGTGTCACAGCCGGTTTTGAAAAGAAACTAGAACTACGTGGCGTTGGTTATCGTGCTCAAGCACAGGGTAGCAATCTGAACCTGTCACTCGGTTTTTCACACCCCGTAGTTTACAACTTACCAGCGGGAATTACTGCGGTAGTTGAGCAGAGTATTATTACTGTAGCTGGTATTGATAAGCAGCAGGTTGGCCAGGTGGCCGCTGAAATCCGCGCTTATCGTCCGCCAGAACCATACAAAGGTAAAGGCGTTCGTTATGTTGGCGAGCATGTCGCTATGAAGGAAGGCAAGAAGGCATAATGGCCTACAGCTTACAATTAGAGGTTAGTAAGAGATGAGCATCAAACGTTACGAATCCAACGGCGCAGTCCGCCGTGCACGCAAAGTTCGCGCCAGAGTCAAAGCTACACGCCGTCTGCGCTTGAGTATTTTTCGCTCAGCTCGCCATGTCTATGCACAAATCATAGATGATGCGAAGGGAATCACTCTGGCAGCTGCATCCAGCTTGGATGCAGAGATTGCGAAAGGTGGCAATAAGCAGGGCGCTGAAGAAGTAGGTAAATTGATCGCTGAACGCGCTCTCAAGGCAGGCGTCGACGTCGTAGCCTTTGATCGCGGCAGCTTTGCATATCATGGGCGCGTACAGGCGCTGGCCGAAGGCGCTCGCGCCGGCGGTCTGAAGTTCTAGGAGATACAAATGATCAACGCAAACGAATTGGATCTGAACGAGAAGTTGGTTTCTATTAACCGCATTGCAAAGACGACCTCTGGTGGTCGCCGTATGAGCTTTTCAGCTCTGATGATTGTCGGTGATGGCAATGGTCATGTTGGATTTGGTCATGCCAAAGCAAAAGAGGTTCCTGAAGCGATCCGTAAAGCTGGTGATATTGCACGCAAATCACTAATTTTCGTACCTCGCAAGGATGGTTCAATCTTTTATGAAGTAACCGGACGTCAGGATGCTAGTTTTATTATGCTCAAGCCTGCCTCTGAGGGTACTGGCGTTATTGCTAACTCCGCTGTCCGTGCAATTATGGATGCCGTTGGAATTAGTGATGTGCTGACCAAATCAAAAGGTTCACGTAACGTAATCAATAGTGTTCGTGCAACTTTTAACGGATTGAGATTACTGGAAAGCCCAGATCAGATTGCCGCCCGTCGTGGCAAATCTGCCTAAATAGAGTAGGAGCTCCACATGGCTAATAAAGATACGATTCACGTCCGTCAGATAAAGAGCGGCATCGGATACGCTAAAGATCAGAAAGCAACATTGGTTGGTCTTGGCCTCCGTCGCATGCATCAGGTGGTAGAGTTGGAAGATACACCGAGTGTTCGTGGCATGGTGAATAAAATTAGACACCTTGTCCGCATTGAATCCGGAGAATAAAGATGAAATTGAATGAGCTCAAAGCAGCTGATGGTTCTCGTAAAGAGGGTAAACGTAAAGGCCAGGGTATCGCGACAGGCAATGGTAAAACTGCGGGTCGTGGTCATAAGGGGCAGAAGTCCCGTACTGGTGGTAAGGTAGCTCGTGGTTTTGAAGGTGGACAGATGCCTTTGATTCGCCGGGTGCCAAAACGTGGTTTTACACCGCTTACCCGTAATGAATTTCAGTTAATTAACCTGGGTAGTTTGAATGGCTTTGAAGAGGGTGCTGTTGTTGATGCTGCATCACTCTATGAAGCTGGTTTAGTGCGCAATGCAGTAGATCCTATCAAATTGCTCAATAAAGGCACCTTGACTAAGAAGCTTAGCGTGGCAGTTGCTGCTGCCTCTGCCTCTGCAATAGCAGCGCTTGAAGTTGCTGGTGGAACACTTAATCTAATCGCGAACGAGGACTGATATGGCCTCTCAGGCGTCGGGTTCAATGGGTGGACTGGGTAATATTAACAAAATACCAGAGCTGAAGACGCGTATTATATTTACGCTTGCGATGCTGGTGGTTTACCGAATTGGCGCCCATATTCCGGTGCCTGGTATTGATGCATCGGTGTTGTCGCAGTTTTTTAGTCAGGCACAAGGTTCACTACTCGGTATGTTTGATATGTTTTCCGGTGGTGCCTTGTCCAGACTTACAGTGTTTGCCTTGGGTATTATGCCCTACATCTCAGCAGCCATTATTATTCAGTTGATGACCGTTGTTTCGCCTCGTCTTGAGCAGTTGAAAAAAGAGGGTGAATCAGGACGTCGAAAGATTACAGAATACACCCGTTATGGCACCGTATTATTGGCTCTTTTTCAAGGCATAGGCATTTCTATTGGACTTGAATCTTTTTCAGTAGGTGGACAGTCTGTTGTGATTGATCCGGGTCTTGCATTCCGTGCAATGACGGTGATTACCCTAGTTGCAGGCACGGTCTTCTTAATGTGGGTTGGTGAGCAGGTTACAGAGCGTGGCATTGGTAATGGTATCTCGCTGATTATCTTTGGTGGTATTGTTGCCGGTCTGCCGGGTGCGGTTGGCTCAACACTTGAGTTGGCACGTACAGGTGAATTTACACCCTTTACGGTCATTGGCTTGTTTGCTATGTCTTTGTTAGTCACGGGCGCTGTGGTGTGGTTTGAGCGGGCTCAACGTCGCATACCGATCCAATATGCTAAGCGACAAGTTGGTAACCGCATGTATGGTGGTAAGTCTTCATTCTTACCTTTGAAGGTGAATACTGCTGGTGTTATCCCGCCTATTTTTGCCTCATCATTGATTTTACTGCCTGCTACTTTTGCCCAGTTTACCAAGGGTGTGGAAGGCTTTGAATGGTTAGGTGATCTGTCAGCAATTCTTTCACCGGGTGCATGGTTGTATATGGCGCTGTTTACCGGCTTGATTGTCTTTTTCTGCTTCTTTTATACGGCAATTGTTTTCAACCCTAAAGAGACTGCGGATAATTTGAAAAAACATGGTGGATTTATCCCCGGCATTCGACCTGGGCAGAAGACAGCTGATTATGTGGATGCCGTATTAACCCGTATTACCGTTGTGGGTGCAGCTTATGTGTCGATGGTCTGTTTGTTGCCGCAGTGGTTGATCTCTGAGCTCTCAGTGCCATTCTACTTTGGCGGTACGAGTTTGTTGATTGTTGTGGTGGTTACTATGGATACTATGGGTCAGATTCAGTCGCATCTGATGAGTCATCAGTACGAAGGCTTGATGAAAAAAGCACGTTTGAAGACAGGTAAATCATGAATATCATACTTTTTGGGCCACCCGGTGTTGGTAAAGGTACGCAGGGTGAGAAATTAGCCTCAGAAACCGGCAGTAAGCACTTGGCAATGGGTGATATTTTAAGGGCTGCTGTACGCGATGGAACGGCGCCGGGTTTGGCTGCCAAAGCATTCATGGATGCGGGTAAGCTGGTGCCGGATGATCTGGTCGTAGCGATGATTGAAGCATGCATTGTTGCCGAAGAGGGTGTTGGCTTCTTGCTTGACGGTTTTCCACGCAATGTTGCACAAGCAGATGCACTAGCGCTTATGTTGGCACGTAATGAGCTGCAAGTTGATCGTATCGTCTTTATGGATGCTCCAAAAGAGAATTTATTAGAGCGTTTAAGTGGTCGCCTGATATGTAAAGCTTGCGGTTTTGGATTTCATCGGCAGTATTCGCCCCCCTTAAAAACGGGTGTGTGCGATCGTTGCTCTGGTGAGTTATATCAACGTGATGATGACTGTGAAGATGTCATTGCTCATCGCTTAGAGGTTTATCGTGAACAGACTGAGCCTTTGTTGGAATACTATCAGCTTAAAGAGGGTTTTCGCAGCATAGATGGGTCAGGAGAAATGCAGACGGTTTACGCCGCTCTGAAAGAGGCGGTAAAGGTTTAAACATGGCTAAAGAAGATATAATAGAAATGAGCGGTGAGGTTGTTGAAAAATTGCCGAACGCCATGTTTAAAGTCCAACTTGAAAACAAACATGAACTACTGTGTACAATCTCTGGAAAGATGCGTAAGTATTACATTCGTATTCTGCCAGGTGATAAGGTGACGGTTGAAATATCACCCTATGATCTATCTCGCGGACGCATTAGCTATCGCGAAAAATAATCAACACCGTTGATGCAGTAGTAAACAGATCGATTGCACATTGTGCAATCAATCCGGGAGACAGTAACAAGTCATCCGGCTCATCGAATGATAACCATTCAGTGAACACCTTGCCGGTTAGCCGGCAGCGTTAGGAGGTGCAGGCATGAAAGTCCGTGCATCGGTAAAAAAATTATGTAATAAATGTCGTGTGATTCGCCGTAAGGGCGTTGTTCGTATTATCTGCGAAAATGCACGTCATAAACAGCGACAGGGTTAAGGAAGTTGCGTAGACACATACTTTTAGGTATGGTTCGCGCCCTTTTCCTCAAGGCCTAAGGAGGCAGCAAGTGGCTCGTATAGCCGGTGTAAATATTCCGACTCAGAAACGTGTAGTAATCGCGTTGACTTATATTTTCGGTATTGGTCAAACTAGTTCAGTGGCAATTCTTGCCAGTGCTGGTATTGATGTTAATACCCGTGTAAAAGATCTGAGTGACGGTGAAGTAGATAAAATCCGTACAATTATTGATACGGATTATAATGTCGAAGGTGATCTTCGTCGTGAAGTAACGATGAGTATTAAGCGTTTGACAGATTTAGGCTGTTATCGTGGCCTTCGTCATCGCAAAGGGTTGCCTGTTCGCGGACAACGCAGTAAAACTAATGCACGCACTCGTAAAGGCCCACGCCGTACAGTCGCTGGCAAGAAGAAGTAGTAGGGGTTTCGAATGGCTAAACCAAAAGCCCAGGGCAAGAAGCGGGTACGCAAGAATATTGCAAACGCTGTTGTCCATATTAAGGCAAGTTTTAATAATACAATTATTACCTTCACGGATGATAATGGCAACGCAATCGCCTGGGGAACCAGCGGAGCTGCGGGTTTCCGAGGTTCTCGTAAGAGTACACCGTTTGCTGCTCAGGTCGCTGCTGAAGAGGCTGCTCGTAAGGCAATGGAACATGGTGTGAAGAATTGTTCTGTGTTGGTCCGTGGTCCAGGTAGCGGACGTGAATCAGCTCTCCGTGCCATTGCTGCTGTAGGCATCAATGTCACGACGATTCGCGACGTAACACCAATTCCACATAATGGATGCCGCCCGCCCAAGCGGCGCCGCGTTTAGGAGTTTAATACATGGCACGTTATTTGGAAGCTAAATGTCGCTTATGCAGACGTGAAGGCGAAAAGTTATTTCTTAAAGGTGGTAAGTGTTTTTCAGACAAATGTCCGATTGAGCGCCGCCCTTATGCACCTGGTATGCATGGTCAAAACCGTCGTACGAAGGTATCTGATTATGGTCTGCAGCTACGTGAGAAGCAGAAGGTTAAACGTATTTATGGTCTGCTCGAGAAGCAGTTTCGTGGTTACTTTGACGATGCTGATCGCATGCCTGGTATTACAGGTCTGAATCTTCTTCAGATTCTTGAGTCACGCCTTGATAACGTTGTTTATCGGATGGGGTTGGCATCATCAAGAACTGAGGCACGTCAGATTGTGCGCCATAAGTTGCTTAAAGTGAATGGTGCGATTGTGAATATTCCTTCTTATCGCGTCACTGTTGGTGCCCGTCTTGAGTTAGTTGATGGCGCTAAAGAGCAGTTGCGTGTGAATGCAGCAACAGAAGCTGCGGCAAATCGCACTGTATCAGAATGGCTGGATGTTGATTTGCCAAGTCGTCAGGGTGTTTATCGTGAGATGCCTGCACGTGATCAGTTGGATTCATCTATCCGTGAACAGCTGATTGTTGAACTTTACTCTAAGTAAGCATTGAGGACCAATTCATGCAATTGATTAACCCGCGTCATATCAGTATTGAAGAGAAAGTGGCTGGCCGTTCTGCTAAGCTTGTGTTTGAACCACTCGAACGTGGCTATGGTACAACGATAGGTAACAGTCTTCGCCGTATGTTGCTGTCATCACTTCCCGGTGCTGCTGTAACCTCCATCATCATTGATGATGTTGTCCATGAGTATGATTCGATGAAGGGTGTTCGTGAAGATGTGATGGACATCATCCTTTCATTGAAAGAGCTTGATATCCTCATGGATGGCGACGATGCTAAAACTATCTCTATTGATATTAAGGGATCATGCATTGTAACTGCAGGGGATATCAAATGCCCTGCAGGTATTATGGTGCTCAATCCTGAGCTGATCATTGCCCACTTGAATGATGATGCTCATTTGAAAATTGAAGGGACAGTCGAAAAGGGTCGTGGATATGAGCCGGCGACTGAACGAGTGATTGAAGATAGACCTGTAGGTTCACTGCTGATTGATGCTTCTTACTCGCCAATTCGTCGTGTAGCAACGCGGATTGAGTCAGCTCGTGTTGGTCAACGTACGAACTATGA
This sequence comes from Mariprofundus sp., assembly GCA_030950555.1. Taxonomy (GTDB): domain Bacteria; phylum Pseudomonadota; class Zetaproteobacteria; order Mariprofundales; family Mariprofundaceae; genus Mariprofundus. Next base: position 13,963 of record JAUZRH010000211.1, read on the forward strand.
TAAGTTGATCATGGACATAGAAACCAATGGTGCTATTTCTCCAGAAGATGCTATCAATGCAGCTGCATCTATTTTAGAATCGCAGCTGGCGGTGTTCGTAAACTTTGAGAATGTTGCCGTGGTTACGGAAGAAGTAGATGAAGACGGTACACTTGATGAGCTGCTAATACAGCCTATTGAACATCTTGATCTATCGGTTCGTTCGATGAACTGCTTGAAATCAGATGATGTATTTAGAGTAGGTGATTTGGTTCAGCGTAGTGAACAAGCCATGTTGCGGACACCTAACTTTGGACGCAAATCTCTGAATGAAATTAAAGAAGTCTTGGAAACTATGGGACTTGAGTTGGGCATGGATTTGCCTAACTGGCCACCGCAAAGTGACGCAGAAGCGCTAGAAGATTGAGTCTGGTTAAGAAGAGGACAAGAGAATGAGACATCGTAAACACCGCGGTTCAATGGGACTGCCTACAGGTCATCGCCGCGCAGTGCTGGCAAACCTGGCTACTGCACTACTGACACATGGTCGTATCGAAACCACAGAGACAAAAGCACGGGCTGTTCGCCCTTATGTAGAGAAGCTTATCTCTCTGGGTAAACGTGGCGACCTGCATGCGCGTCGACAGGCTTTGGCTAAGTTGCGTTATCGCCCTATTGTTGATCTGCTGTTTGAAGACATTGCTAAAGCATCTTCAGAGCGCACGGGTGGCTACACTCGTATGATCAAAACAGGCTATCGTGCTGGTGATGCTGCATCCATGGCAATTGTTGAACTAGTTGATAAGCCTAAAGCGGTGGAAGCAACAGCTGCTTAATAGCAAATGATAAATGATAATTGAAATTGATAGTTAAAAAAGGTCCCGCATGCGGGACCTTTTTTTTGGACCACGCCACTGCCAAGCTATTTTGATTCACGTTGAAAAGTACCTTTTCTCGTTATTCACGTCTGCACGGAATGACGAGCGTAATGCTTCAATTACTTTGCCATGCATAGAGGGGCGTATTGTTGTAGTCATGCCGGAATATTTAATCCCCCATTTTGGGCATCCTTCATATAACCCCAAAAGTAGTTGACACTTTTTTCAAAAAACATGTTGCCAATAGGATGGACCGATCATCAAAAGATGATTTAAAAAAAGGCTTCCTTCACCAACCATAAAAAATAGTTAACTCTTTACGTTACCTCGCAACGGAAAGATATATCTTCATCTTCCGTAAGCCGGATGAATCATGGGCGTTTTTTATTGATCCCCTCACCCAAGCCCCTCCCTGAGGGAGAGGGTATTGCTCACGTCACAGTGCATTTGAAAGCTGAGGCTCTTGCTCCCTCTCCCTCCGGGAGAGGGTTGGGGTGAGGGAATCGACTATTTGGCGAAGCCTTTTCCGCCTTAAGAAAAGCCTTAGGGCCTCGGAAATAATAAAGTGTCCCAAGCTGCGCAGGATAGAAGTTCCTCTTCAAGGCGAAGGGTCTGATGCATAGTAGGGACTATGTGCCAAATTCTTCAACGTAGAAGA
>JAUZRH010000212.1 GCA_030950555.1 Mariprofundus sp.
GCGGCGATCGGCGGCCCCACTTTGGCCCATTTCCGCGCTGTTGTTTGCTCCATGGAACCACCATGCACCTCATTCCACCTCAAAAATGGACTCAAAGTGGGATTGCCGCTCATCCACCCAGAGTTTTGCAATTGGCTCTAATGTTTCTGAGTTTTCTTTTTCAAAAGCAATCACAGCGGCACCGGTTAGTAAAATAACCCACTCATCCTCACACTGATCATACCAGAAATCATCTGGTGAACTCTGGCCATGTGATACGATACGCTCAATGCGGGTGGTGCTGGCGTGGGCCAGTATATCGATCAGCTCTGGATTATGAGAACTGATCAGTTCTGTGTGAATCTGGTCAACGCCATCATTAGAGTCCATGCGCTTCAAACCAATTGTCGCCACAGCCTATATCGACGGTTAATGGTACTTTCAGTTCCACAGCATGCTCCATGGTTTCTCTCATGATGGAGGTGATCAGTGTTTGCTGTTCTGCTGGCGCCTCGACAATTAACTCATCATGAACCTGTAAAATCATCTTCGCGTCTGGTGCCTCTTCTTTTAGTCGTTGATGCAGCTGGATCATCGCCACCTTGATAATGTCGGCAGCTGAGCCTTGGAGCGGTGCATTAATCGCCGTGCGCTCGGCATAGGAGCGTTTCATGCCATTGCTGCTATTGATTTCCGGTAGATAAACGCGATGACCTAGTAGTGTATCGACATAGCCTTGCTCTCTGGAAATGGTTAAAGTTTTATCCATAAAGCTGCGCACAGAAGGGTAGCGTTCAAAATAGGTTTCAATAAAGGTTTTTGCTTCGCCTCGTGCAATATGGAGCTGTTTGGCCAGACCGAAGGCACTCATGCCATAAAGGATGCCAAAGTTAATGGCTTTTGCCCGCCGGCGCATTTCACCGGTGACTTCAGCGAGGGGTATGCCATTGACCGTTGCAGCCGTTGCGGCATGAATATCTTCGCCGTTTTCAAAAGCAGTACAGAGCGCGAGATCACCAGAAAAGTGGGCCATCAAGCGTAACTCAATTTGGGAGTAATCGGCGGCCAGTAGGATGTGTCCTTTTTCAGCGATAAAAGCTTTACGGATCTCTCGCCCTTCAGTGCTGCGAATCGGAATGTTCTGAAGGTTTGGGTCGGACGATGATAAGCGTCCTGTGGTGGTGATTGCTTGATTGTAAGAGGTATGTACGCGACCCGTTGTTGGGTGGATGAGTTTTTGTAGTGCGTCACTATACGTGGATTTGAGTTTGGCTAGTTGGCGTACCTCTTGAATTAATCGGGGTACTTCATGCTCTACCGCCAAGGCTTCTAATACCTCATGGCCTGTTGCCCATTGCCCTGATTTGGTTTTTTTACCACCGTCAATGGCCAGCGTTTCAAATAGCAGTATACCCAGCTGTTTGGGCGACTGTATATTAAATACTTCGCCAGCAGCACTATGAATCTGTTCTTCCAACGCCTTGATGCGTAGTCCGAAGCGGGTGGATAGCTTGGCCAATAATGCGCAATCTATGTAGGCGCCAGCCCACTCCATATCGGCCAACACAAGTGCTAAGGGAAGTTCGATCTCATCGTGACGCGAGAGCCTCTGCTGCTGTTGTAGTTGTGAAACTAGATGCTCAGTCAGGCGCAGAGAAAGCTCTGCATCTTCACAAGCATACGGGGTTGCGACCTCGATGGGAACTTCATCAAAACAGATTTTATTTTTTCCTTTACCAGCGACCTCGGCAAAAGAGATGCAGTGGTGGCCTAGATAATCCTCAGCCACACTATCCAGCTTGGGCGGGTATTTGGCGGGATAGAGGCAATAAGCCAATAACATAGAGTCCGCTGTAATGCCCGCGAGTTCAATACCAGCACGTCGCAGTACTTGCGAGTCATATTTGAGATTATGACCGCACTTGGGACGGCTGGCATCAGTTAGCACGGGCTTTAGTGTTTCGAGCACATGTTGCAGTGGTAGTTGCTTTGGTGTGGAAACCAATAGATCGGTACTACGGTGGCCTAGTGGAATATACCATGCCTCGCCGACAACTGTGGAAAAAGAGAGGCCAACAAGCGCTGCATCATGGCAGTGTAAGGAGGTGGTTTCGCTATCAAGGGCAATCAGCTCGGCGTTATTGAGTGACGTCAGTAGTTTTTGTAAGCTCTCTTGGTTATCAACCAAGTGGTCAATGCGTCCACTATTCTCAACTGGGCTAGGCATAGGTGGGGGTGTTTCTGCTGTTGGCGTGCTGCTACTAATGGCACTATCTTTGGTGGCTACGCTATCACTAAATTCAGCCAGTAGATGACGAAACTCCAGTCGTTCAAATAGTTTTCTTAGTTGCTCGCGATCAGGCTCCTTTACCGCCAAATCTGCCAAGGTATGTGTTAGTGGAACCTGCTCTTCGAGTGCAACTAGGCGGTAGGATAGACGCGCGGAGTCAGCAAACTCGATGAGGTTTTCTCGTCGTTTTTTCTGTTTTATCTCTCCAGCATGGCTTAATACGCCTTCCATATCACCATAAGCTTCGAGCAGCAGCACGGCTGTTTTTGGACCAATACCAGGGACACCCGGGATATTATCAGCACTATCACCAGCTAGGGCTAGGAGGTCATGGATACGGTCAGGACCCACACCCCAGCGTTCTTTGACCTCTTCCGGGCCGTAATCTTTATGTTTCATGGTGTCGATCATCCAGATACGTTCACCGACGAGTTGCATCAAATCTTTATCGGTGGAGATAATGCTGACATCCCACCCTTTGGCTTCGGCCTGCCTAGCCAGTGTGGCAATGACATCATCAGCCTCATAATTTTCAATGCAGATACGATTTAGGCGAAAGGCATCGGTTACGGCAAAAACAGTTGGCCATTGTGCCGCCAGTTCTTCGGGCATCGGTGGGCGATGTGCTTTGTAATCGGGGTAAATTTTATTGCGGAAGGTGCCGCCTTTAGGGTCAAATACGACTGAGACATGGGTCGGTCCCAGCTCTTTGATAATCGAGCGCAGCATCTGAACATAACCAAATACAGCATTGGTAGGCTCACCTTTGGAGTTGGAGAGGTTGTGGCGCACAGCGTGAAAGGCGCGAAATACATAATTGGGTCCGTCAATCAAAACAAGATGTGGCATGGGCGAAGCTTGCCCGAGCAGGGGCTGTTTGGGTATCAATAGTTGTACCGATCCGCTTGAGCCCAGTTTGAAAAGTCTTTTCTAGTCATTCCCGTGAAGACGGGAATCCATTGTTCTTAATCACATTCTTCACCAAATAGATTCCCGATCAAGTCGGGGATGACGGACAGTCTATACTTGAATCACTATAGTTATGTAAACGTTGTGCCTTGGTAAATTTGTGCTGAGTGATCTGTTCTTTTAGCCAGATTATGCTTGTCAGTATGTCATGATCGACAACAGCCATCGGCGATAGCACTGTGGAACGGTGAAAATAATGGCATAACTCCCGATTACTTACTATGCTTGTCCACTTGCAATGTGCTCCGGTATGCAGAGGCATAGTCGTTAGGGCCACGGAAAGAATAAAGTATCCAGGTTATGCGCAGGATAGAAGTTGGATTCAAGGCGCCAAATCAAGCGCATAAGCAAGCCCTGAATGGGCGCGATAGCCTACTACCTTTAGTAGTAACTGATTTGGCAACGCAGAATGCGGACTTATAGACCAGCACGTGGATGATTTATTCTTTCCGCGGCCCTTAGAGCGCACACTAAGCAGTGATGGGAGGCCACGTGGCCCTAAAAGTTCAACGCAATGATCCATGCCCGTGTGGTAGTGGTAAAAAATATAAAAAATGCTGTATGATTGTCGAACGAGATCAGATGACAGCCAGTATTAATCGACGTGAAGGTGTGCAGCAGGCGCTCGCGTGGATCAGTCAAAGCTACAGTGATCAGATTAATGGCTGGGTTGAGGATGTCTGGTTGGTCGGTATTTCCGAACAACAGCGGCAGGGTATTGGTCGTGCTGATCCAAAAATACGTAGTATCCATGATGTGAATTTATTGGAACAGTTGGTGGCTGATGGACATTTTTCCAGCTTGGATGATAGTCCATTACAGTTGATCCTAGCGACTAATGAACTGGTTCTGAATCAAGAACAACGTGATTATTTGCAGCAACTCGCCAGTCGATCACTCAATCTCTACACCGTCAGTGCATGTGTGGCTGGTGAAAGTTTTACTGTGCGTGAGTTGCTCAATGACAGCGCCGCGCCAATGAACATTGCGGATGGATATGGTAGTCGTATGTTTGATGTGGGCGATCGGGTGGGTTTACGTCTGTTAGAGACGCCTGCTGGTTGGGAGACATCGGGTGCTATCTACCATATTCCCGAGGAGTACCTCGCTGAAGTAAGAGAGCTCCTGGAGCAAGCGGAAGCAAGTGAGCGAGCGATGCTATTGATTCATTATTGGTTGAAGCTTGTAGCTGCGCATGTTTAAGCGGCGGCTCTGATATGGCTCGAACTACTAAACTATCCAATAGTAAGCGGCGGCAGGTGAACCTTTTGGTTGATCAGGCGGCAGCTGCATTGAATCAGAAACGTTATGACCTATGCGAGAGCTTATGCCGTCGTTTGGATGAAATTGAACCGGGTAATGCAGATAGTGCCAGTATTTACGGTATTGTAGCGACACAGATGGGTTATCCAAAACAGGCCGTGCAGCTGTTTAAACGGGCAATCCAGGCTGCGCCAAAACGGTGTGAATTTCATATGAATCTGGCAGGTCTCTATTTGATGCAGGGGCACTTAGAAGCGGCGCTGGAATCATACCGTTCAGCAATGCAACTCAAACCACATCAACTTGAGATTCAACTGGGCTGTGTGTCAGCATTGATTGCACTAGGCCGTTATTCTGAAGCGTTGACCATGATGGAGGCGGCGCACAAGCGTCAAGCACAGAATGGCGCGGTGTTATTAAAGTTGTTTCGTATCAATTATGAGCTTGGTTCTCTTGTGGAAGCTGAAGCTTGGGTGAAGCAGTTGCTCGCTATTGATGCTGATCATGCAGAAGCACACTACTCTTATGCGATGTTATTAGCAGAAAAAGGTGAGAAGCAGCAGAGTGAGTGCGAAGTAAGAGAAGCGCTGCGCTTAAACCCTGCTGATTCAGATGCAGCGTTGCTGCTTTCAGAATTGAAAATATATGCTCAACATGATGCGGATGTTGATCTCATTGCTTGTATGTATAAAAAAGCGAAAGAGGCGTCAGTAGAGCGCATAAAACTTTGTTTTGCTTATGGTAAAGTGCTGGATGATCTAGGAGAGTATGAGGCGGCTTTTGGCTGCTTTGCAGAGGCTAATGGGGCACGTGAGCAGGCGGAAAGTTATGAGCTGGATCCGGAGTTGGCCCACCTGCAACTGGTGATGGAAGGATACCCTGAGTCGGTGGTGAATCAACAGCTGGGCGTGGATGATAGCTCACCGCTATTTATTGTTGGTATGCCGCGTTGTGGTTCTACACTGGTTGAACAAATTTTATCGTCCCATCCCGATGTGAAGGCTCGTGGTGAGTGTGGCTATTTTGAACAAGCACTTTCTCTTACCAGTTCAAAAGAGGAGCCGCTGACACTGGATGCAATCACGGCTTACCAAGCTGAGCAGTGGCAAGCACTGGGACGTAGCTATGTGGATTTATTACAAGGCGACGCAGAAGTGGTTGCGCATTATACGGATAAAACATTGTCGAATATCAGGCTAATTGGTGCGATTCATTGTGCGCTACCAAACGCCCGTATTATTCATGTTCGCCGTCACCCTTTGGATACTTGCCTCTCTATTTATAAGCATAATATATTGGGAGCAAGCTTTGCTTATGGCCGGAGCCTTGGTCAGTTGGGCTATTATTACCGCATGTATCAGCAGTTGATGGAGCATTGGCGTAATGTATTGCCAGCGGGCGTACTCTATGAGCTGGATTATGAGACACTGGTCGCAGATCAAGAGCAGCAGACTAGAGCCTTGCTTGAGGCAGCGGGTTTGCCATGGAATGACGCTTGTTTGAACTTTTATAAAACGGACAATGCGGTGCGTACTGCGAGCTTTATGCAAGTGCGACGTCCTATTTCATCAGCATCCATTGGTGTTTGGAAACATTATGAAGAGCCGTTGCAGCCGTTGATGAAGATTCTTGGCATCACAGCATCATGAGTCGAAATGCGTGACAGTTATCAGCAGGGGCTTGAAAAGCTATTATCTCAGGCCAGGGTCAGCTTCTTAGGGCTGCGGAAATAAATAATTGTCCCGTTATGCGAAGGATAAGAGTTCGGATTCAAGGCGCAGTATTTGGCGCATAAGCAAGCCTTGAATAGGCGCGATAGACTACGGCCTTTAATTGTGACTGATGCTACAACGCAGAAGGCGAGCTTTTAAACCAACAGAATGGGATGATTATTTGTTTCCGCGGCCCTTAGCTACCCTGGGTGAGCATGGTCCAGAAACAACGATGGCCCCTTTTGCTATTTATCAAGGCAACTTGCTGTTTCATCTTTCGACATTGGCAAGGCACACAACGAACATTGAGCGTGATGGAAATATAGGTGTGATGATCTGCTCGCCTTTGATTGAAGGGTGTTCAGCGCTGGCACTGCCCAGGTTAAGTCTGCAAGGCGCCGTTACAGCACTGCCCAATGATCAGTTGATCATGGCAAAACAAGCGTATTTAGCAGCGATTCCTGATGCTGAAGCTCTTTTCTCCTTTGCAGACTTTCGCTTGTATCAATTTACGCCTGCCTACATTCATTGGATCGGTGGCTTTGGCAAAGCGCGCAAGCTCACGTATGATCAATGGCTTAGGGCCGCGGAAAAAATAAAGTATCCAGGTTATGCGCAGGATAGAAGTTTGGATTCAAGGCGCCAAATCAAGCGCATA
>JAUZRH010000213.1 GCA_030950555.1 Mariprofundus sp.
TAATGATGACGAAATAGTGATTATTGTTATTGCTGTAGGAAAAAGGGATAGAGGGCTGGTCTATGCAAAAGCGGAAGATCGCCAATAGCCCCCTAACGCCTCCAGTTCGACGCTGCAGCGCGACTAAGGCGAGGCGTTAAACCCATGAATCCAGCAATTCGAAAGAAGCTGAAATCGAATTCTTATATAAAAATAACCATGGCGACATTATTCCTATTGAAGTAAAAAGTGGAAAACGCACACAAGCCAAAAGTTTAAAGTCATACATCCAGCAATACAGCCCAACAAAAACACTCAAGCTGGTTGGCACAGCAGGCGGCACACAAGACTCCATACATTTGGTGTGGCCAATCTATTATGCTTGCATGGTTTCAACACACATATGAAGGCCGCCGAATTCATAAATCATCCGATTATTTTGGTCTATAACCTCGCCTTCTGCGTTTCCAAACCACTTACTACTAAAGGCAGTAGGCTATCGCGCCCATTCAGGGCTTGCTTATGCGCTTGATTTGGCGCCTTGAATTCAACAACCATCCTGCGCATAACCTGGATACTTTATGCCTTCCTTGGCCCTAAGGTGATTTATGCATTATGCCCGTCATTCTCGTGAAGACGTGGGGCGGGAACGCATAGGCAGAGCGTTTCAGATATGGATCCCCGACTAAACCTTCGGGAATGACGATCGGGAGTCTGATTCCTCGTTCCCACGCTCCTGCGTGGGAACGAGGAATACTTGTAAATATCGAAAAAAAGGCTTTACCGTCATTCACACGGTATCCAGTGGTTTTGATGTTTAGAGCTCAGTTCACGAATGCTAAATGTTTATGCGCTCCGCGGCGTAATCGGAGGCGCTCTGCCATACAGGCATTCACCTGATACGTATTCCAACATTAGGGATTACTAATAGCCAAAAGCGGGAACGTAATTGTAACAAACACCTCCTGTATTTCGACAGTCTAGATCGTCCCTATTTAGAATCATCTTCATCAAAATGGCGACGCAGGTGACTATGGCCATAACGATAATAGATCCAGCCAGCGATGATCGCGGCTACAAGTAAAACCACCAGCAGACCAATAACTCCGAATCGATGCAAAATAGCCATGCCGGCAAAGCCTAACAGATGACCCACCGCATAAATCACCACCGCCCAGCTCGCACAGTTGGCCACCTGCCAAATGGCAAATCGGCCAAAGGAGATGGTGGAGCAACCAAAGAGAATGGCGGCAACCATGCGCGTACCGTACAGATATTGAAAAATAAAAATCGACCAGTGCGCATAACGATCTAGCACTGCATTGGCTTTAGGGTAGTGGCGTTTTAGGAAGGGTAAGGCATTGATAATCTGCATCCCTCGCCAGCGTCCCAAGGCAAAAAAAACAAGGTGGCCCAGATAAGCACCGATAGCCGCCACAACAATCACCTTCCATGGTTCAAGAAAACCTGCTGCAGCCAGTGCTGCCGCAGCAATAAAGACCGTCTCTCCTTCTATGAAGGTCCAAGCAAAAACCGCCCAATAGCCATATTGTTCAACAAACTGCTGTGCCCATGCCATATCAGGAAAAATAAATCAGGCAAAGGTGAGAGCAACAAGGTAAACATGCTGCTATTACATTTTTCATCAGAGACGCACCGGAATACCCTGTGCTGCTAGAAACGCTTTCGCCTGATGAATGGTAAAGGTGCCAAAGTGAAAAACAGAAGCGGCCAGCACGGCATCCGCACCACCCTCGCTCAATCCTTGTGCCATATGTTCCAACGTACCCACACCACCAGACGCTACCACATTTGCAGTGATGGCGTCAGCTACAGCACGCGTTAAAGGAATATCATAGCCATTTTTTGTACCATCCGCATCCATACTGGTCAGTAAAATTTCACCCGCACCATAATCCGACATGCGTTTCGCCCAATCCACAGCATTAATACCCGTCGCTTTACGTCCACCATGGGTGAAACAGTCCCAATGATCATCCACCCGTTTGGCATCAACAGCCACTACGATCGTCGATGATCCAAATCGCTCGGCAGCCTGCTGCACTAACGCAGGGTTAAAAATAGCAGCCGTATTGATTGAAACTTTATCTGCACCAGCATGTAGTAGTGCCTCAATATCGGCCAAGGCTTTCACCCCTCCACCAACAGTCAGCGGCATAAAGACATGTTCGGCCACTTCTGTTACCATATCGTAAAGTGTGCTGCGGCTCTCAAAACTCGCCCGTATATCAAGAAATGTCAGCTCATCGGCACCCTGCTCATCGTATTTGATCGCAGCTTCAACCGGATCACCCGCATCAACAATATCAACAAACTGAACACCTTTCACCACACGCCCATGCGCCACGTCCAAACAGGGAATAATCCGCTTGCTCAACATCCTATTTCCCCGCCATCTAAAGAATAAACGATACAGCCCAACTTATGCTCAACGAGTCGTAATATGTACAGACAAGGGTTCATGACAGTGCCTTAATCGCTGCGGCAAAATCCAGTGTACCTTCATATATAGCGCGCCCAGTAATTGCACCACAAATGCCATCTGAAACATGTGTGGCACAATCTGTCACATCACGCATGCTCGCCACCCCACCCGAAACAATCACCGGAATCGCCACAGCACGAGCAAGAGTGGCTGTCTCTGCGATATTTGGTCCGGTTAGCATGCCATCTCGCGCAATATCGGTATAAATAATCGCCGCCACGCCCGCATCTTCAAAACGGCGTGCTAAATCAACCGCCTTAACATCTGTCACATCATCCCAGCCATGTACCGCGACCATGCCAGCTTTCGCATCAATCCCTACGCATATCTGACCGGGAAATGCCTTACAAGCTTGCTCTACCAGCGCAGGATTGGCAATTGCAATCGAGCCTAAAATAACGCGCTGAACACCCAGATCAAGGGTCTCCTCAATCATCTTAAGGTCACGCAGACCACCACCCAATTGCACAGGGATATCCAGCGCCGAACAAATCTCGCGAATAGGTGCTCTATTGGCGGGTTTGCCCGCAAAAGCACCATCTAAATCGACCACATGCAAGCGGCGCGCTCCCAGTGATTGCCAGCGCAGGGCCATGGCTGCCGGATCATCACCATAGTCGGTAGCGTCATCCATACGCCCCTGTTTTAGCCTTACGCAGTGACCATGCTTTAGATCAATAGCTGGAATCAGTTCAAATAAACGATTATTATTCATGCAGCGAATCATGCAGATAATCCGCGAAGATTGCACCCTTGCTTTTATGATGCTTTCGATGATTGACCAGCGAGAAAAAATATGTAAATTGTACCCTGCTGATCAAACATGCTTTTCTAGATAGATCAATCTGCCCAAAAGGAATTGAACAGCTTGGCCAAGTTGTGATACATCTTAGCCAGCGCAAAAGCCAAGCAGAAACGACGTGCTAAAGGGAGCTTTGTATTAAAATAATATCCACATTGCTACTATTACTCTTTACCACCTTGCCAACACGCCTTTTCGCCGTGACCTTGGATATCCGAAGCACCACTGAAATCAATAACTGGGTTATCCTTATCACAGCAAGCCTGATCGCCTTCATATTCATCACCAACAGACTCCTCAAAAAACATATCGCAGCGAGCACCATCGACCTTAATAATGCAATTGTGGCACGCAAGACGGCTGAAACTGAACGAGAGAAGGCTATCAAAAACTTACTACTCACGAAGGTAGCCCCGGGCGTTTTTTGGCTACAAATACCCGATGCGGGACTATATATTCTCTGTGGCTGTCCCGATGAGGTGGTCAAACAACTGCGGCGGCTGGGTTTTATTCACACCGAAACAAAAGAACAAGTAAACTATGAATCAGGACCGAACGTCATACTGCTTTCCGACCTTCTGGTTCAACATGGAAAACTATCTAATTTGGCCGAATTTCCTGTTTTGCAGATGCTTTATCGCCAAGGAATGATATTACCAAACCACCCCAATAACAGTGGCATTAAGCCCATGATTATTGGTACGCCATCGCAGGTAGATGCGCAAATGGACTATATTTATCGTGGCAATTACGGGCTCACATCGATAAAAGAGATCATTGCAACAGGCATCAGCAAAACGACTGCAGAGCTATTCATGAAGATCAAGCTCAAGTTTGCCTTTGGCACGATTCGGCGCCCTGAAGATTTTTTAGATAGCCTTAAAATTGAAAATAACCCTGTAGAAATAAGAAATGGTGTGACCGTATGCCGCACAGCTTGTAACCATTATACATTTTCTTACCGGGGTGAATCCACAGCAGTGGACCTAAATCTCTCCCGAGATGAGATTTATGAACCCCCTTACCCTTTGGGACATCATCGTTTTAGGCTGCGTGAGTTTGCCGTTCTCCACACAGGTGGGGGCGATGGTTGGGATACGAATCACCCCTGTATGGGATCCATCCTTATGTATATGGGCCGCATTTATCTGGTTGATGCCAGCCCCGGAATATCTCAAACCCTCTCTTCATTGGGTATTGATATTTGCGAAGTTGAGGGCGTTTTCATCACCCATGCTCATGATGACCATTTTTCAGGACTACCCTCATTAATCCAATCAGGCCACCGCTTAAAATATTTTTCCACGCCACTAGTGCGTGCATCAGTGACAAAAAAGTTTGCCGCCCTGTTGTCAATAAATGAGAACAAATTTAATGACTTTTTTGACATTCACGATATAGAATTTGATCGTTGGAACAATTGCAATGGCCTTGAAATCATGCCAATTTACTCTCCTCACCCGCTTGAAACTAATATTCTGCTGTTTCGCGCAAAAGATGGAGATCAATATAAAACCTATGCACACTGGGCCGATCTTTCTTCTTTCAAGGTACTAGATCAGATGAGTGGCTTTGGTAAAGAGGACGTTGACCCGGAATTCATCAAACAAGTGAAGGAAAAGTACCTCATCCCTGCCAATATAAAAAAATTAGATATTGGTGGCGGCCTCATTCATGGCCTTGCAGCAGATTATCAAGATGATCGTTCTGATCAGCTTATTTTAGCCCATCTTGATAGAAAACTCACAAATAAAGAGATGGAAATTGGTTCGACCGCCTCTTTTGGTGCGCTTGATATTTTAATAGAAGGGGAACAACATTTTCTAAATCAGCGAGCAACGAATTATCTAAGCCAGCTATTTCCAGATGCAGCGGCAGATGAGATCAATCAGTTAATGCGCTGCCCCATGATCGGCCATAATGCCGGCTCTATTATCAGTAAAGTAGGTCGTGGCTCGGATTTTGTTGAACTAATTTTATCCGGCACGATCATTCACATCAACGGCTCAAGCAAACAACAACGCCAACTCGCCTATGGCTCTTTTATCGGCTGGGAGCTACTCTTTGATGAAGATTCAATCAATCAAGATACCTATAGAGCCCTGTCACACAGCAGCACAATCAAATTCCCTGTCACGTTATTAAGCGATTTTATTACAAGGCATCATATTAAGAATCAACTGAAAGCATCCATCGAATCTATAAGGTTCTTAAAGAACACATGGCTATTCGGTGAAAAAATACCTTTTTTAAGTCTTCAAAACATCGCCAGATCGCTGACAGTATTACCTCTAGCTCAACAAGAAGAAATCCAATCAGATAACCACGCCGAAGGTCAGCTTTACCTCGTAACAGCAGGCATTGTGAACTTCGTAGGAACAGATGGAACAACGCTTGAGACTATTAAGGATGGTGATTTTTTCCTCAGTCACTCTGCCGAGCAGAGCAAAGAAGTAACCTGGAAATTTAGAGCCGCGACAGAATCAACACTCTACGCCATCAACCTTCACTCACTGCGTAAAATCCCTATTATTCAATGGAAGATACTCGAAGCCTTTGAAAGACGCAGCAAGCTCACAACTCCAGTCACGCAGAAACACACGCTATAGTTAGAGCGCCGTCATGATTGATGTGCACCCAAGGATGTAAAACCCTTTTCACCGCAAGGGGCACGAAGGAAATCTTTTCTCGCCATTCCCAACCGGATCGGGAATGACGGACAGAGGCATAGGAGCAGGTGGCGCTCTCGCTACGTGATAGGATTAGCCAAACAAACCGTCTCTATTGCTTCTCGCGAAGAGCCTGCCACTGCGAAGGCGTGGGATGAGAATGACGGACAATCCATACTTGGATCACTATATCAGGTTGAGAGTCGCAGGCTGCCTGGATCGATCGTCGACAAGAAGCAGCGATAGAGACTTATATTTGCGGCGAAACAGAGCGTTTAATTTGAAATGGATTCCCGCCTTCGCGGGAATGAACTGTGCTTCACGTCAAGCATTTTATCAGGCAAATTCATTTGAAAATGGCTGACCATTCTTAATTACGCCAAAAATTTGCCTGACGATTTTATGCGCAATAGCTACTTTAATCACCATTTCAGGCTTCCCTTTTTCAGCCAAACGCTTGTATAAATCCGCACATTGATGGTTGCATTTCTTGGCTGTCCAACTGCACATATACAGC
>JAUZRH010000214.1 GCA_030950555.1 Mariprofundus sp.
GAGCCAATTGCAAAACTCTGGGTGTATGAGCGGCAATCCCACTTTGAGTCCATTTTTGAGGTGGAATGAGGTGCATGGTGGTTCCATGGAGCAAACAACAGCGCGGAAATGGGCCAAAGTGGGGCCGCCGATCGCCGCTCACGAGCTTTGCAATTGGCTCACTTGAATCATTATACATTTGTGCGCAGCTGGCGGTAAGCTTGATTGAGACTATTTCAACAGAAGTTATGGTATGGGAGATGTGCTGGAAAGCATGACTTTCGTGCGTTAATACTGGAACTATTGAAGCAGGAGGTGATAGCCTTCGACAATGGATATTTTATTATATAATGAGCTGAACCCGAAAGCTATTCCTGGCTTCGCTAAGATGAAGAAACTGCTTGAAGCAGATGACTTTAAATCAGCGGATGTGAAAAAGATTGGCGCCAATCTGTATAGTTGTCGTCTGGATATTCGTAATCGACTGCTCTTTTCCATTTACAAGTATGGTGACGAATGCTTTATTCTGCTGTTAGAATGTATCCATTTTCATGCCTATGATAAATCCCGTTTTTTGCAGCATGGTGCCACCATTGATGAGTCTAAGATTCCCTCTATCACAGCGTTTGATGATGAGATGGAGTCGTTGGTCTACCTGAATAGGGAGAGTCATACATTTAATATTCTTGATAAGGTGATCTCCTTTGATACCACACAGGATTCAGTTTATGCGCTACAGCCGCCGGTGATTATTATCGGTTCGGCCGGTAGTGGTAAAACAGCTTTAACCCTGGAAAAAATGAAACATGCAGCGGGTGATGTCCTTTATATTACGCACTCGCCCTATCTGGTGAAAAATTCCAGAGACCTCTACTACAGTATGGCTTATCAGAACGAGGGACAACAGGTCGATTTCTTCTCTTTTCAGGAGTTTTTAGAGTCGATTCATATCCCCAATGGACGGGAGTTGTTGCTATCAGATTTTAATCGCTGGTTTATGCGGAGTCGTTGTAGTCGCCAAATCAATGATCCGCATAAGCTGATGGAGGAGTTTAAAGGGGTTGTCACGGGCACGATTAGTGATGAACCGTGGTTAAGCCGCAGTGACTATCTGGCGCTGGGAATTAAACAGTCCATTTTTGATAAAGAGGATCGTGAAGAGGTTTACACGCTGTTTGAAGGGTATCTCTGTTTTCTGGAGAAAGAGCAGCTCTATGATAGCAATATTCTCAGTCATCAATATGGTGAACGGGTGGAGCCGCGTTATGATTTTATTGTGGTGGATGAGGTGCAGGATATTACCACGGTGCAGCTGGCACTGATTCTGAAATCACTGCATCAGGCGGGTGATTTTATTATCTGTGGCGACTCCAACCAGATTGTTCATCCTAACTTTTTTTCATGGGCAAAGATAAAAAGCTTTTTTTATCGTCAGCATAGTACAGGACAGGGGCAGCCGCGAGAGCTGTTAACGGTGCTTAATACCAACTATCGTAATTCACCAGAAGTGACTGAGGTCGCTAATCGCCTACTTAAAATTAAGAATGCACGTTTTGGTTCCATTGATAAAGAGAGTAATTATCTGGTTCAGAGTAATGCTCATAACCAGGGTAATATCTCATTTTTACAGAATAAGCTGGGTATTAAACAAGAGCTGGAGAAAAAAACGGCTCACTCTACCCGCTTTGCCATTGTGGTGATGCGCGAAGAGCAGAAAGAGGAAGCACGTAAATTTTTTAGTACACCGCTGATCTTCTCTGTGCAGGAGGCCAAAGGGCTGGAGTATGAAAATATTATTCTCTATAATTTTGTCTCATCTGATGTTTATCGTTTTGCCACTATTGCCGAAGGGGTTGAACCATCAGATTTGTTGGTGGATGAGTTAAGTTATGCACGGGTAAAAGATAAGAGTGATAAGTCACTGGAAATTTACAAGTTTCATATTAATGCCTTTTATGTCGCTATGACCCGTGCTATTCAAAACCTGTACCTGATTGAACAAGAGCCGGATCACGCGCTATTAAAGCTGATGGGGCTGCACGATGCCCAACCATCACTGCAGATGGCTGAGCAGAGCTCCTGTTTTGAAGAGTGGCGCGAAGAGGCGCGTAAGCTGGAGTTGCAAGGTAAAAAAGATCAGGCCGATGAGATTCGTAGTCGTATTCTCAAGCAGAAAGAGATTGGTTGGACGCCCTTGGTTGGTGAACCGCTACAGGCGCTCTATGAGCAGGCGATTACGAAAAATAATAAAAAAGCTAAATTGGCACTCTTTGAATATGCACTGCTGCACCATAAAGGCGTCTATCTAAAAGCCCTGCTGGATGTTGATTTTTCACCGGTGAAAAACAGTGAAAAAGGCTTGGGATTACTTAATAAAAAATATTTCGCGACCTATACGTTCAAAAACCATAACGCCCTGATGCATCAGGTCGATCAATATGGCGTCGATTTTCGTGATCAGTTTAACCATACGCCACTGATGTTGGCGGCCCGTTTTGCGAATACTGATCTAGTTGAGGCTCTCGTTGATATTGGTGCGGATAGAGAACTGATAAATAATAATGGCTTGAATGCTTTTCAGCTGGCACTGGAGCAAGCTTGTTTGTATCCTAACTACGCTAGCCGCTCACTGCCTGAAATCTACCAGCAGCTAGCACCTGCCGAGATCACCCTACAGGTGGATGGACGGTTGATAAAGCTGCTTCGTCATACCATGGAATATACACTGTTAAGTGTGATGATGGCGAGTTTTCATCATGTTGTTCCGGATGAGTGGTCTGTTGGCAAAAATGTGTTTAACTCTGAAAATCTAACGCGTTTGTTAAGTGCTTTCCCGGATGTCATCTTGCCACCTCATAGAAAAAAACGGCAATATATCTCCTCTATGTTATCAAAAAATGAACGATGTCGTGATGATCGTTATAACCGAAAAATCTTTAAACGTGTTAAACATGGGCAGTATGTGATTAATGCCAATGTTTCTATTCGCATGCATGATCAATGGGTGAATATCTATCATTTATTGCCGCTCGATGAGCTGACCTATTTTCCGGATGGTGCCACTAGGCAACAGTTTTGGGACCTTTATAAGAGATTCGGTGGTTTCAGCTCAGACATGAAAATGCTCGTTGATTATCTGCATAACAATAGTGATAAACCATGGACATATAAGATCGCTGATTCATAAGGCTGCTATCGTAGGAAACTGTTGAAGGGCTGAAAACGCGATGTTCCAGTTTTAGATGTTGGCTTCCCTAAGATGGGACAATCATGATTATAATAGGTTTAGCGAGGTCAAACAGAGCGTTTTTTAGAAATGGATTCTCGTCTCCACGGGAAGCAAGGAGCGGTGTTCCCGCTACGCGATAGTTTTAGGTTGCCCGAATCAATCAGACCCGGTTTTGGTTGTTTGGCTAACCCTATCGCGTAGCGGGAACGCCGCCACTTGCTTCCCGAGGGTTAAGTCGGGAATCCATACCAATATAAACGCTCTGCTTGATTTTAAAAGAAGTATGCGTTCCCACGCAGGAGCGTGGAAACGAGGTTGGACTCCCGCCCCACGCCTTCGCGGGGACAGGTTCTCCACGGGAATGACGAGAAAAGATATCTTCAAGCTTGAATCACTATAGAAGGCTGTCCGAGCTTTTTACAGATGTCATTATGAGTCGAATATGCGGTTTTATTTGTGCTTTGAACATAAGGGCCACGGAAAGAATAAAGTATCCAGGTTATGCGCAGGATAGAAGTTTGGATTCAAGGCGCCAAATCAAGCGCATAGCAGGGCTATGTAACTGATTTGGCAACGCAGAATGCGGACTTATAGACCAGCAGAATTGG